>DAOTTS010000178.1:0-43029 GCA_034437735.1 Anaerolineae bacterium | reverse complement strand
TTTTCGATTAACTAGGGGGTAGTGATGAAGAAGAGTTCATTTGTTGCGTTAGCGCTGATTGTATTGGTTTCCTTTTTGCCGTCTCGCTATGGGCAAGCTTTTTCCCTAACCACCTTCACCAAGGATGCATATCCTTTGCCCGGAGGGATTGTAATCGATTCCTCGCCTACGATAGCGGATGTCGATGGAGATGGTCTTGAAGAGGTTATTATAGGAACCACGGCAAGGGACGCGAAGAACAAAACCTTTGATCGTCCCACTTTGCTTGCGGTTATGTCCGGAAACGGCAATATATTGGCATCTCAGGATGCGGGAGCGCCTATTACTTCGGCGCCGGCTGTTGGTGATATCGATGGCGATGGTCAGGTAGAAATTGTGGTAGGCCTGGGCGGTGATCCCAACAATAAGGCTCATCATGGTGGCATAGCGGTTTACAGGTATAGCGAAAATCGATTGACAAGAATTTGGCGTTTTCGCACTCACGATTGGAATGGTGATGGTTATAAAGATAGTGTCCGTTCCTCACCTGCTTTATGTGATGTGGACAACGACGGCGATTTGGAGATTGCTTTTGGCAGTTGGGATCGACGCATCTATTTGATCGATCATCAAGGAAACTCGCTCTGGGAGGATCCATACGGATATGGTGCTGGCTATTATAACGCGGATACTATCTGGTCTTCTGCAGCTTGTGCCGATCTCAATGGTGATGGGGAGCAAGAGGTCATTATTGGTACTGATATTCATGGTGGTGGGATCCTACCCGATGGGACACGACCTGAGGATGGTGGTTATCTCTACATCTTCGACAAGAAAGGCAATGTGCTCGTACGCCGATATATCCCTGAATCAGTCTATTCTTCGCCAGCCGTAGGAGATCTTAACCAAGATGGGAATTTGGAGATTGTAGTAGGGACCAGCTACTACTATTGGAAGCTCAATTCCCCACCCCCTCCACCCCGGGTTTATGCTTTTGACACATCCAGGGTGTTTGAGGACTTATCCTACGATCGAAGTGACAAACTGCCTTATTTGCCGGGCTGGCCGCGGTCGACGGCTTATCCTGGCTATAGTTCACCCGCTTTAGTGGACTTGGATGGAGACAGTGATCTGGAGATTGTGATTGGATCGGGGAAGCCAACCGGTGCCAGTAATGCTTGTTCTGCGTCCGCCACGGATCCTGATTGTTATGGGGCGATTTATGCTTGGCACCATGATGGTCATCGGGTCGATGGTTTCCCAATGTGGCCCACAGAATTTAATGGAAAGAACAGTTTTGTGCGTTCGTCTCCTACTGTTGCGGACATCGATCAAGATGGGCAGTTAGAGATACTTTTCTCTATGCTTTGGTCCGTCATTGTGGTCGGTCACGATGGACAGCAAGAAGGGTATCTGCGTACAAGTTATTCTCTGCATGCCTCTCCAGCTATCGGCGACACTAACGGGGATGGCAAAGTCGAAGTATGGATTGGTGGTAGTGAATACGACAATCAGAGCCGGGGATATATGTGGCGTTTTGAATCAGAGGTTTCGGAGCTGGGCGATGCGCCTTGGCCTATGTTCCATCGCGATGCTCAAAACTCCGGATCTGCTCCTAGCCTTCCCAGGTTGAATGTTTCTCCCTCCCCGTTGTATGTTATGCACGATTATGGTAGTGGGGATTCAGCATCGGCTCAGATATCCATTCAGAATGTTGGTGGCGGGGAGTTGACCTGGAAGCTGGACGATTGTTCAGATATGGTGATGACCTCCCCTGTTCAGGGAACGATAAGTTCCTCTGACACTGCTGAGGTGGAAATCAGCACCACGAATTATGCAATCGGCACGTATGATCTTGGGTATGTTGTAATAGTCGCGGAATCCGAGGGGGAAGCCGTGGAGAACAGTCCTTTCGAAATTCCGATCAAGCTTTACGTGGGGGATGTCCATAAGACGTTTTTGCCTCTTGTTGCTAAAGGCGACTAAGGCTACTTACCTTACATGCAAGTTTGAATATGCGCATTCTTCATATCATCCAACGGTATTGGCCGGTTCACGGCGGGGCGGAGATTCATTTCGGTGAAATCTCCGCCCGTTTGGCTGCGGAAGGTCACCACATTACGGTAGCAACATCTGACGCTCGGGATTTTGAGCTCTTCTGGCATCCCAAAAGGCAGAGGCTTGACGATTTAAAAGTATGGCACGATAACGTCCGGATTCTTCGTTTCCCGATACGCCACGTACCTCTCTCTGTCTTGGCCTATCCCGGATTGCGGCGTCTGCTGTGGATACTCTCCGGTCTCCGCCCAATTCCGGTTTCAATCTCACTTCTGGTTGCCCGTTTTACGCCCTGGATACCCGATTTGTGGCGCTGGTTGCGAAATACTGAAGATGAGTTTGATCTGGTTGCCGGGATGACGATTTGTTTTGAACCCTTACTCGAAGCTGGGCTTCGTTACGCAAATAGGCATCATATTCCGTTTATTATGTACCCACTGACGCATCTTGGCGCGGGCTCTGAACCCGGTCGAGATGCGTTGAGTCGTTTCTACACCATGCGCCACCAGGTGGCGTTGGTTCGACAAAGCGATGCGATTGTGGCTCAAACTCCCGCAGAACGCGATTTCTACGTCAATCAAGGGATTGATTCCCAACGAATTCGTGTGGTAGGGCCGGGATTTTACCCTGAAGACGTTATGGGTGGTGATGGCGAACGTTTTCGCGCTCGCTATCATCTGCAAGGTCCGATTGTGTACATGCTGACGAAAATGTCTTTTGATAAAGGTGTGACGCATACGATCGAGGCTATGCAGCACTTATGGGATCGTGGCCTTCAGGCGCATTTAGTCCTGGCTGGTGCTGTGTTGGATACGTTCCGCACTTATTATCGTCGTCTTCCTACCTCTATCAGAGAGCGGATTCTGCTGTTGGGGCTTGTGAGTGAGGAGGAGAAGCGAGATCTACTTGCTGCTGGCGATCTTCTGGTCATGCCTTCGCGCACTGACTCCTTTGGCATTGTCTATCTGGAGGCCTGGGCTTATGGTACTCCGGTGATCGGGGCGAGGACATGGGGCGTCATGGATGTGATCGACGATCAGGAAGATGGACTTCTGGTGCCTTTTGGTGATGTTCCGGCGCTGGCAGACGCGATCGGCCAGCTTGTCGAGAATCCGGAGATGGCTCACGATATGGGTGAACGAGGGCGTGCTAAAGCGTTGTCTCAACACACTTGGGATCGCAAATACCCACAGATTCACGATCTCTATTTGGAGTTAGCGGAAGGTAACGAGTGACTATTTGTTGTCTCGCGTGGCTAATGCTATATACATTGATTTGACTAGACGAAACCGCTTGATTTTGTGATTAAGACTCGTTTGTTGCTGTTCATCTTATCAATTTCCCTCCGTTATGGCGATCCACCGTCGAATTCTCTATCTCTATTGAATGATGGACCTCTATTGCTAATGCGATAGTTGCCTCTTTGCTATCATATGATATCTTCTTTAATGCTAATCTGAGACCGGTCATTGCTGGATAGGTCCATTTTAGGGTCGAATCTAGTTTTGCATAAAATCGGGTCTGATCGCATATAGAAGTCATCTATCGATGGACAAGTGAGGAGTTGATCCCGTGCACGTCGTCATTAATGCAAGTGAGATCGGCCGGCGTCGAGGGGGCAACGAGACATACACGCGGGGGCTGTTGAGGGGCCTGGCTCATCTGCCGGATCGGCCTCAAGTGACCGCGCTGCTGTGCGAATGGAAATCGCCGCCTCAGGTGCCATCAGCTATCAATCGGTGGGATCTGGGTACTTATCGGATTCTACCGTTCTGGTTATGGCAGCAGACAAGGGTGCTCCGCCAGTTGCAGGCTGATTGGTACGTTTCTAACTACTATCTGCCTCCTTTTCTACCGTGCCGAGGTGCGGTGGTGGTGCACGATATATCGTTTCGGGTGCTTCCCGAATTCTATCCCGCGCATATCGCCTGGTATATGCGTTATTTGGTGGGGTGGTCGGTCCGGTGCGCGGACGTCGTGATCACGGTGTCGGAGTTTTCCCGACAGGAATTGATGCGTTGTTATGACCTCCCGGCTGAGAAGATCGCGGTTGTGCCGAATGGGATCGCTGACCGATTCCATCCGGTGTTGGAGAAAGCGGCAATAAGGCGTGACCGGGAGACCGTAGAGGCGTACGGCGTGAGCCCTCCCTATATCTTTGCGTTGGGGAACATTCATCCTCGCAAGAACCTGTTTAGGCTTTTGCAGGCGTATAGGCGGTTGGGTGAGGTAATGCCGGAGCGACCGGACATGGTCTGGGGAGGGCTCGAGCGATGGGATTCCCACGAATTGGTTGAGCGAGCGCAACAGGCCGGCGTGGTGATGACGGGGTTTGTTGCTTCGGAGGATCTGCCGGCCTTTTATCGACAGGCAGAGATGTTGGTCTATCCTTCACTCTATGAGGGGTTTGGACTCCCGCCGGTTGAGGCTATGGCGTGTGGGACGCCTGTGGTGACCAGCAATACCACGGCTTTGCCAGAGGCGGTGGGAAATGCAGCGGTCAAGGTTGATCCGACGTCGGTCGATGCCATTACCGATGCGATGCAGCGGATTCTCCTCGATGAGGATCTGCGCCGGAGATCAATAGCCAGGGGGTTCGATCAAGTGCAGCCATTGACGTGGAATGCAACAGCGAAGCGGCTGATGGCAGCGTTGACTGGGGGGCTATGATGACCGCGTGTTGGGTATCGGGCATCATGAAGCTGAAGGTCGTCTGTACCAGGGCCGGGGATCAAAGGACTGCGAGTTAGGACTGAAAATGGAGGTACTTCTATGAACGAGACGTTGAACGAATGCGTGCGAATGGGCCCACTGCAACCGGTGATTATGGAAGCGATGTCTAGGTTGGAAGATGAGCGCGTGATGCGGCGGATATGGGCCCGGGATCATACGGTTTGGCAGCCGGATCCCACCGAGGTGGCGAATCGTTTGGGGTGGCTTGACATTATGGAGCCGATGACGCAGGCGCTGCCAAGACTGGAAGCATTTGTCGATGCCCTGCGGGCGGAGGGATATACGAAGGTGGTGTGGATGGGGATGGGGGGATCGAGTTTGGCCCCTGACGTCTTCAGCCGGACCTTCGGCGCGGCTGAGGGGTACTTGGCGTTGCGCGTGTTAGATAGTACGGACCCCGGCGCCGTTAGCGAACACACGGCTTGGGTTGAGTGGGGGCAGACGCTCTTTGTCGTCGCGACGAAGTCGGGAAGCACGGCGGAGACGATGTCTTTCTTCAAGCATTTCTATGCTGAAGCGCTGGATCGAATGCCGGCGGCGGAAGCGGGGCTGCAGTTTGTCGCCGTCACCGACGGTGGCAGTAAGCTGCATACCCTGGGCGAGGATTTGGGCTTTCGTGAGATCTTCCTCAATGACCCAAACATTGGAGGGAGATTTTCTGTGCTCTCGTACTTTGGGATGGTGGCAGCGGCCTTGCTGGGTGTGGATATAGTTGAACTGCTGGATCGTGCGACCGAGATGGCGGCAGTCTGTGGGCCGGATGTGCCGGTGGCGGAGAATCCCGGTGCATGGCTGGGGGCCGTGATAGCCTCGTTGGCCAAGCAAGGTCGAGATAAGTTGACGTTTGTGGCGCCGGATACGCTAGTGCCGTTTGGTGATTGGGTTGAACAACTCATTGCTGAGTCGACTGGGAAGGATGGGACAGGGATTCTGCCGGTGGTCGGTGAGGTACTGGAGGATCCGGCTCATTATGGTGAAGACCGCCTGTTTGTCTATCAGCGGATGATGGATCATTCGGATCTGGATGCGGCGGTAGACGCGCTAGCGGCAGCCGATTTCCCGGTGGTCGACCTGACTCTGACAGATCTGGAGGATATGGGGGGGCAATGCTTTCTCTGGGAGATGGCGACGGCGGTGGCTGGGCATCTGATGGGAATCCAGCCATTCAATCAGCCGAACGTGGAGGCTGCCAAGAAATCGGCTCGGGCGTTTATCGAGGCGTACCAGAGGACTGGAACCTTGGGCACGGTTGAGTATGCGCCTGTAAAGCCGGAGGCGTTGGATGCATTTCTGGCGTCGGGTGCGGGAGCTGTTTCTATGGCGCCGAGGCCATACGTCGCGATCCACGCGTACGTACAGCCGACCGAGGCTGCGGATAGGGCACTGCATACACTGCGCGCGACACTGCGGCGGACGACCGGGCTGGCGGTGACGGTGGGATACGGACCGCGCTTTCTCCACTCGACCGGTCAGTTGCACAAGGGCGATGCAGGTCATGGGGTCTTTATTCAACTCGTCTCCACGACCACCGAGGAGGACGACGTGCGAATCCCCGATACACCCGGTAGTGAGGAGGCCTCGTTGACTTTCGGTGTGCTCAAGGTCGCTCAAGCGCTTGGTGATTTCGAGGCCCTCTCCGACGCTCACCGGAACGTGATCCGGTTTAAGGTCGACGAGGATCTCGATGCACCTGTGAAAGCGTTACTCAGGGAAACTAAATCGTGAGATGTTCTGATGAGGAGAGCATTCCTCTCTTTGGGCTTGGATAACCAACTGCAGACTACGCTCAAACTGATAAACACTCAACTGAAAGGATAGGATGGACGCGATGGACCTGTTGGAAAAGATTGAACAGCGTGAGGCGATTATTGGCATTATGGGATTGGGTTACGTAGGGCTGCCACTGGCGGTCGCCTTCGCAGAGGTGGGATTCCAGGTGGTGGGGATCGATGTGGATACCCGGAAGGTGGATGCGATCAATCGGCAGGAGTCTTATATTGAAGATATCGCGTCAACGCGTTTGGGCACGTTGACGCCTCAGATCCGGGCGACGACGGATTTCGCGGCACTGCGCGAGTGTGATGCGGTTTCTGTGTGCGTGCCGACGCCGCTGCGGAAGACGGGGGATCCCGATATGTCTTACATCGTGAGCGCGGCTGACTCCATCGCGGAGTATCTACACCCAGGGATGCTGGTCGTGTTGGAGTCGACGACGTATCCTGGTACCACTACGGAGGTGGTGCTTCCCCGGCTTGCTCAGAACGGGGACGGCCTGCAGGTGGGGGAGGATTTCTTCTTATGCTTCTCTCCGGAACGGGTGGACCCCGGACGCAAGGACTGGACGACGAAGACGACGCCCAAGGTGCTGGGGGGGACGACCCCGGCATGCCTGGAAGCGGGCAAAACTTTGTACGGATTCGCACTGGAGACGATCGTGCCGGTCTCCTCGACGGAAGCTGCGGAGATGGTGAAATTACTGGAGAATACATTCCGTTCGGTAAACATCGCGATGGTCAATGAAGTCTTGTTGATGTGTGACAAGCTGGGCTTGGACGTATGGGAAGTGATCGAGGCAGCGGGGACGAAGCCTTTCGGCTTTATGAAGTTCACGCCGGGGCCGGGGATCGGCGGACACTGTATCCCCATCGATCCGCTTTACCTCTCCTGGAAGCTGAAGTCGTTGAAGTTCACGGCGCAGTTTATTGAATTGGCCGACGAGATTAACTCAAGTATGCCCGAGTACTGGGTGCAGCGGGTGCAGGACGCGCTCAACGAGGTGGAGAAACCGCTTAAGGGTCGCCAGGTATTGGTGCTTGGGGTGGCGTATAAGCCGAACGTGGGAGATCTTCGTGAGAGCCCGGCGCTAGATATCATCCATCTACTGCAGGAGAAGGGCGCAGACGTGAGGTACCACGATCCTTACGTGCCGCAGTTTCGTCACGATGGTGTGATAATGACCTCCGTGGATGATCTGGACGCTGCTTTGCAGGCGGCGGACTGCACGGTCGTGGTTACAGATCACTCAGCCTATGACTGGGAGGTCGTGCGGGCACAGGCGCAGCTGATCGTGGATACCAGGAATGCGATCAATGAGCGTACCGACAGATGACGTATAGCTTGGGAATCCCTGTCGAAACCTTGATCACATAGCTATCGATTGTAGTGGATGACTGCGGTGCCGCTGCGGGTTCCAACGTTCGCGTTTTGAACGTCGGACCCGCAGCGTAGTCTCGATCGTGCTACAGGCTGATAAAATGCCGAACGGTCACCCTATCGTCAGACACGGATTTCGATCTCATCTGACGAATCGTCTATGGGTGAAGCATCACCCTGTCTCTTGATATCCTTTGGTGAGTTGGTCACTATACCCCATAATTAGTGTAAGTATCCAGTTACGTTCAACGTCTCAGGCAGGTCTCCTCTCAATCTGATGTTGGTTTCGTGACCACTGTTCTCCCCTGATTTAGTCACCTTCCTCCCAACCCAATCCCAACTTTCTAAACCTAATCCCGCGTTAGCGGCAACCTTTTCCGTAGACTGAATGGGCGCTGCCCGCGTATACTTAGAGTGACGGTTAAACTATGGGAGGTAGAGATGCGAGCACCTTTAGGTGATTTGGCAACACGGGTCAACGCGGCACTCTCTGATCGTGAGGAGACGGCGCAATATCCGATCGAGGCGGTGAATGATAGTGGCGTGATCACGCTCTCGGGTACGGTCCCTTCGGATGAGGTTCGCGATATCGCTGAGGAGGTCGCTGAAGATGTCGAAGGTGTCGTCGACGTTATCAATGACCTAACGATCGGTGAGATTGATAAGGAGAGCGAGTTAATCGTACCACCGATCAATCCCACGCGAACCTCCAACATTCCTTGAACCGTTCGTCTTAAGCGTGTAGGTCTTTGTCGTTCGTTGGGCTTTGGCATATTGATGGTCACCTGGCCCTCGCGCGTAGCGAATAGGGTGGAGGGAGATACTGTGGATTTTGATTTGATACGTAGTCTGGCGAAAAGGGACGAAACGACGAAGATTGTGCTTCTGGTACTCGATGGATTGGGAGGGCTACCCAGTGAATCCTTTGGATGGCAGACCGCGTTGGAGTCCGCGGAGACGCCACATCTGGATGCTCTGGCGACGGGTAGTATCTGCGGTTTACATGAGCCCGTTGCGTCGGGTATTACGCCGGGTAGCGGTCCTGCTCATCTGGCACTCTTCGGTTACGATCCGTTGAAGCACAGGGTGGGACGGGGGGTACTCTCCGCGCTGGGGATTGACTTTGATCTTCTACGCGGTGATGTCGCGGCTCGGGGCAATTTCTGTACAGTTGGCGACGAGGGTATCGTGACCGACCGCCGCGCCGGACGTATTCCGACGGAGAAAAACCGTGAGCTTCTTGAGGTATTGCGTCAAGAGGTTGAGATTCCCGGGATTGAGTTCTTCCTAGAGCCGGTTAAGGAGTACCGATTTGTGTTGGTACTCAGGGGTGATGGGCTTGATGCAGCGATTAATAATACCGACCCCTTAGAAGTTGGTGAAACTGTCGTTAAGGCTGAAGCGCAGGAGGATCAGGCGTTCAAAACTGCGGAGATCGTTCGTGATTTCGTGCGGCAAGCCCGTGAGGCTCTGTCAGGACGGGATCCGGCGAACATGGTTCTCCTGAGAGGGTTCTCACAACGACCGGATTGGCCCACAGTGAACGACATTTACGGCCTGGAGAGCCTTGCGATTGCTCGTTATCCGATGTACCGGGGAGTCTCAAAGCTGGTAGGTATGGATGCGCTACCGGCCCCGGAAAACGTTGACGCGGAGCTAGATGCGCTTGAAGCGAACTGGGACGCTTATGATTTCTTCTTCGTGCATATCAAGCGCATTGACAGTGTGGGAGAAGATGGTGATATGGCGCGAAAGATTGCGCTTATCGAGCGGGCAGATGGAATTCTGCCTCGTATACAGGATCTGAGTCCCGACGTCTTGTTGGTGACGGGCGATCATTCGACGCCGGCGATCATGAAATATCACAGTTGGCATCCCGTTCCGGTTGCACTCTGGTCGCGACACTGCCGTCCCGATCGTCTCACCCAGTTCAGTGAGCGAGCGTGTGCCGGTGGCAGCCTCGGACCAAGATTTCCGGCGCACGAGTTGATGGCGTTGGCGATGGCTCACGCCGGTCGATTGGATAAGTATGGGGCGTGATTCTTACGTCAGACTTTGGTTGTTAGACTTTGGTTGAACTACTGGTAAATACCTAGCAAGGCACGCAGATACGACGAAAGGAATGGTCCTAAATGGAAAACACCTATACGTATACGGCACGTAGTGCGACAGACCCTGAGAAAGTTGTCACTTTTACGCTTCGCGGCAAGAGAATGTCGGTGGGATCGGGGGTGCCGGTCGAGCAGGCTGCCCGATTACTCGAGTTGACTGCGAAGGAGGAGGATGTTGAAGAGAGCGAGGGCGAGTCTGCCCAGGCACGCGAGCCTCAGCTTTGGCTTAAGCCGATGGCGATTTCCCTGGTTGAGCGAGGTACCAACGCCCTTCGTGTGATCGACGTCGATGCAAGAGCGACGGGTGCTGGTTATCTGTGGGTGCGCGGATGGATTCGCGTTGGAGGATTGCGGTTGGCCCCGGTCATTCTACTCGACGGCATGGTTGACAATCCAGATGCAGCGTTAGCTTTCGTTGAGGAGCTGGCACGGCGCAAGGATGCATATGCCGGAGGACCTGCTATGTTGAACGTCCTGGATTATTGGGCTACCTGGTTAGTTTTGGGTTCCGCGCTTGTCACCTTTTTCAGCCATTGGCGAAAGCGTCACGACGACGCTGATGCTTAAGACCGGGCTCTGATGAGTGAGGGTTCGTTATACAGGCTAGACAGTTCACCGGGTTAAGCGAGCATACGTTCGAGATGACGCATCAATGAAAGAGGAGAACAATTACGTGAGTGATCAGCGAAAGGGAGATACCGAGGTCGAGATTGAACAACCCTGGACGGCGTCCTGGGATTCTGTCGCCGAGGCGTTGGACGTCGATCCAGAGATCGGATTGAGTGAAGATGAGGTTGCGCGACGGCGTGAACGATATGGTCGTAATCGTCTGCGAGAGGCTGAGTCGAAGAGTGCCTGGGCGATTTTAATTGAACAGTTCCAGAGCCTGATCATTGCGCTTCTTGCCGTTGCTTCCGTTCTTTCATTCATTTTCGGAGACTGGATTGAGGGATTGGCGATTGTCGTCGTGATCATCCTCAATACTGCTATCGGTTTCTTCACCGAGTTTCAGGCGATTCGTTCCATGGAAGCTCTGCAGGAACTAAGCCGCGTTGATGCCCAGGTGCGACGTGACGGACAGGTGCAGGAGGTATCGGCTGAGTCCATCGTCCCCGGTGATGTTCTATTGTTATCTGGAGGGGATGTCGTCACGGCTGATGTGCGCCTAATCGAAGCCTCTAAATTGCAGGCCGATGAGTCGGCTCTGACGGGTGAGTCGGTACCGGTAGCTAAACAGACTGAGCCGGTCGATGAAGATCGCCCCCTTGCCGAGCGAGCCAGTATGGCCTACAAAGGAACGGCTGTGACTCGGGGGACAGGTGAGGGGATTGTCCTTGCCACAGGTCAGGAGACCGAGCTGGGAAAGATCTCCTCTCTTGTTCAAGAGGCTGAAGAGGAGGTGACTCCCCTGGAGGAACGCCTCGATCAACTGGGACGCAAGTTGCTGTGGGTAACCCTAGGTATCGCGCTTCTTGTCGCGGTCAGTGGCGTGATTGCAGGACGTGATATTACGTTGATGATCGAAACCTCTATTGCTCTAGCCATAGCAAGCGTGCCGGAGGGGTTGCCCATCGTAGCGACCGTGGCTTTGGCTCGAGGTATGTGGCGAATGGCAAAACGCCAGGCGTTGATCAATCAACTTGCTGCGGTTGAGACATTGGGAGCGACAAGTGTTATTCTCACCGACAAGACCGGGACACTGACCGAGAACCGGATGACCGTTGTGCAGCTATCACTGCCAGGCGAGGTTATTCACATCAGTGGCGAGGGTCTGGATCTCCACGGTGGGTTCACTCGCGGTGAGGATGAATCTGCGGATCCCGAGGAGGACTCTCAACTCCGGGCCATTTTGCGCACGGGTGTCCTGTGCAACAATGCGGCTTTACAAGCGCTTGATGAGACGGACGATATGGAGACGGTCGGCGATCCGCTTGAGGTCGCGCTGCTTGTTGCAGGGGCGAAGGCTGATATGCAGCGTCCTGATCTCCTTGACTCGATGCCGGAGGTGCGTGAGGTCGCGTTTGAGGCCAATACTAAAATGATGGCGACGTATCACGAGACCGACAACGAGGGATATCGGGTTGCGGTTAAGGGCGCGCTTGATGCGGTGTTGGAAGCGTGTGATCGGATGAGCACGCAAGATGGGACTGAGCCCCTTGACGATGACGATCGGGATCGGTGGATGGCGCGAAACCAAGAGTTGGCCGCTGACGGTCTGCGCGTTATTGCTATGGCGACCAAGACGGTTGACGATCCAGACGTTGATCCCTACGAGCGTTTGACGTTCTTAGGGTTAGCAGCGCTGCTCGATCCGCCTCGTGAGGAGATCGGTGATGCTATCGCTGCATGTCATAAGGCCGGTATGCGTGTCGTCATGGTCACCGGTGATCAACCTGAGACGGCACGGAAGGTTGCCTACGCGGTGGATCTCGTTCCGGATGAGGATGCCCGGGCTGTTTACGGTCAAGATCTAGAAGACGTCAGCGAACTCGATTCCGAGCAGCGCCAAGATATCTTGGACACGCCTATCTTTGCCCGCGTCACACCTAAGCAGAAGTTGGATCTGATTGCTGCACACCAAGACGCCGGTGCGATTGTCGCTATGACAGGGGATGGCGTGAATGATGCGCCGGCCCTCAAGAAGGCTGATATCGGAGTGGCTATGGGTATGCGAGGCACTCAGGTGGCTAAAGAGGCCGCGGATATGATCCTCAAGGATGATGCTTTCGGCACGATTGTCGCAGCCGTCGAGCAGGGGCGAGCCATCTTTGAGAACATACGCAATTTTGTGCTTTACTTGTTGTCCTGCAATGTGGCTGAGATTCTGGTTGTGGGGTTGGCGTCTGTGATCAACGCGCCGCTGCCGATCAAACCGCTTCAGATTCTTTTCCTGAACCTTGTAACGGACGTTTTCCCTGCTCTTGCTCTCGGCGTCGGCGAGGGGGATGCGCACATTATGCAGCGTCCGCCTAGAGACCCGGAGGAGGCCATCATTACCCGGAAGCATTGGGCTCAGATTGGCGGATACAGTATGTTGATCACCATCGCCGTTCTGGTCACCTTGGGTATCGCGTTGACGCAACTCGGTATGCAGCAGCAAAGGGCGATTACGCTTTCGTTCTTGACGTTGGCATTTGCGCAGCTTTGGCACGTGTTTAATATGCGAGATCCTGATGCGGGCTTAATTCGCAACGATGTCACGCAGAACCCCTATATTTGGGGCGCTTTGGTGTTAAGCATTGGGATGGTGCTTATGGTTGTCTATGTGCCTTTCCTGGCGAATCTACTCAAGTTAAGTCGGCCTGGATTAAGTGGGTGGGGGCTCGTGTTAGGATTGAGTTTGCTGCCTCTTATCATAGGGCAAGCCATTAGTGAAATCCGACAGGTATTTCGATCATCTTGATTTTTCCGAAGTGATTTGGTCACTATTCTTAAGCAAAGGAGAATAACCTATGGATGCTGAGTCACGACCTGATTTTACGTTGGAATTTAGGGTTGAGTCCGAGTCGGTCGAGCCAGAGGAAGCTATGCGTCGGGATGCGGATAGCCGACTTCGCGAGTTAACCTATGATCACAATGACATTGTGGGAGCTGCGGTTGCTGTTGAGGAACTGACCGGCAGTACGACTCCCTACTTATATGAGGCACGTGTCGTCGTCTATATGCGTCCCAATAACCTGACAGCGGTTGAGAAGGCACCGGAAGCACTGCAGGCCCTTCAAAACGCTCTGAGCACGATGGAACGCCGGGTGCGTGAAGAACGGGCGCGCCTTCGGGAGCAACAACGAGGTCAGGCCTAAGCGCGAAACCGTACTAGCGGTCACAAGACCCGTGGAGCTGTCTTCTATGGCAGCTCCACGATTGCTATGTCAGAGTTGCCGGAATGATAGTTGTTCAGGTGCTGGACTTCGGTATACTGATTGAGATCTATCGGAAAATTTATGTCAGAGGTGATTATGCAGGATACGGTTACATCAGATACACTCACTATTGAACACGTCATTCAGGCCAGCGAACGTATTCACCCCTATGTTCACTGCACGCCTGTCCTCACGTCGCGTCAGATTGATCAGATCGTCGGAGCATCGCTGTACTTCAAGTGTGAGAATCTTCAGCGAACCGGCTCGTTCAAGGCTCGCGGTGGCTGTAATGCAGTCTTCTCGCTTTCCGATGAGGAGGCGGCACGCGGTGTTGCAACGCATTCGTCGGGTAATCACGCGCAAGCGATCGCATATGCGGCGAGTCTTCGTGGGATCCAGGCGACGATTGTGATGCCGGAGAATGCGCCGTCTGTAAAGGTAGCTGCCGTGAAAGGATATGGAGCGGATATCGTTTGGGCCGGCAATCACCCCATGGATCGCGAGCGGCAATTGGATGAAGTATTGGAAGAGACCGGTGCTATTTTCATTCATCCCAGTAACGATGCTCATGTGATCGCTGGACAAGGAACCTCAGCTCTCGAGTTGCTTGAGGAGGTTTCTGATCTCGATGTTGTGATGGCACCTGTCGGGGGTGGGGGGCTTATCTCTGGCACGGCTCTGGCGGTGGCGGGTTTGAGCGAGGGCGTTCGCACTGTGGGGGCTGAGCCCAAGGCCGTTGATGATGCGCATCGTTCGCTGCGAGATGGTCGAATCTACCCACCGACCAATGCCGCGACTGTAGCGGATGGCCTGCGAACGTTTCTGGGTGATCTTAACTTCCCCATTATCCAACACTATGTAAGCGGAATCGTGACCGTCTCCGAGCAAGGCATTATCGAGGCTATGCGTCTCGTTTGGGAACGGATGAAACTTGTCATCGAGCCCTCCTCTGCCGTGCCTGTTGCTGCGTTGCTGGAAGGTGGGTTCAAGGCTGAAGGACTTCGGGTCGGCATCATACTCTCCGGTGGCAACGTAGACCTCGGACATCTCCCTTGGTAGGCACGGACCTACGTTGATATTCACGAGCATCGAGTTGACCAGGTTTTGAGGGCTCTCGCAAACTTTGAGATTCAGGGACATAGAGCTCGATTGTACAGAGAGGACCCATCGGCCCGGCCTTGAGGGCCGCAAACAACGTTCGGGCGCTGTGCGCGGTGAGTTGCGTTTGGGACTTAGAACGGTACAATATCCTGTAATGCTATCTTACTGGCTCCAATGGTTGATCAGGAGGAGGGGTGATGCTGTTTGAGCGGATAGAATCGGCGGGATTGGCTCATTATTCATATCTCATTGGAGACGGCACACAGGCTTTAGTCATTGACCCCAGGCGTGACTGCGACGTTTACATTGAGAAGGCGACCGAGGCCGGGATGGCGATCACAGACGTGGTCGAGACCCATCGTCACGAGGATTTTGCCGTGGGATCCGTCGAACTAGCCGCTTACACCGGTGCTGCTATCTGGCATGCTGATGATCAGCTTCCCTACCGCTATGGTCGGCCGGTTGAAGAAGGCCAGACCTGGGGCATAGGGAATCTACGTCTTGAGGCTCTTCATACGCCGGGTCATACAGAGGGAAGCTATAGTTACGTGCTTCGCGAGCCAGGTGGTGAGCCCTGGATGGTTTTCTCCGGCGATGTGCTTTTTACCGGAGAAGTGGGTCGGGTCGATTTTCTAGGGATGGATCGAGCCTCTGAGATGGCTGGACATCTCTATACGTCGATCTTTGAAAAGCTGCTCCCGTTAGGAGATGGCGTTTTGCTACACCCTGCGCATGGCTACGGCTCCGCTTGTGGAAGCACCATCGCCGACCGTCCTTGGTCGACTTTGGGCATAGAGCGGAGACTTAACCCTCGTTTGCAGCATACGCAACGTGACGAATTCGTCCGTAAGGTGGCGCGAAAGCTACCTAAACCCCTCTACTTTGATCATATGGAAACCGTGAATCTGGAAGGCCCTGCTCTGTTGGGCCGTCTTCCCGTGCTCGATCCGCTGACGCCTGCGTCCTTCGCTGAGATGGCTGATAATGCTTACGTGATTGATGTCAGAGGCATTGAGGCTTTTGCCGCCTCTCACATACCGGGCTCTTTTGCGATGTCGCTTCATAGGCTTCCGAACTCAATTGGCTGGTTCGTGCCCTATGACCGTCCCTTGCTTCTCGTCGTCGATGGAGCTTCTGTGCAAGATGCACTTCCTTATCTAGTGCGGCAGGGGTACGACGACGTGAGAGGCTATCTGTCGGATGGCCTACGTGGTTGGGCCATGGGGGGGCGTCCTACCCAGTCGATCGCTTTGCTGTCACCCGAGGAACTGGTCAATCAGCAGGATGATTGGTGGATTCTCGATGTGCGTAGTGAATATGAGTGGGAGGCAGGTAAGATTCCCGGTGCTCATCACATTTGGATGAAGCATCTCTACGACCGATTGGACGAAGTGCCCAAAGATCAACGTGTCATTACCTATTGTGGTAATGGGCCTCGGTCTATGGTTGCGGCGAGTGTGATTCAGCGAGCGGGTTGCCAGGAAGTCGGTCTGCTTCACGGCGGCATCATAGCCTGGCGCAATCTGCAACTACCTGTCCTTTGACATCCTGGTGCCAGTGATGGGTTCTGAGTTGGGGTTGCGGCGGAAGTGGACGTTTCGCGCGAGTGGCGCACAGGTCGTATTTGTCAAGCGTCGGAATGAGCGAACTGAACACGTCATTATGAAAGCCCTTTTGTGGGCGCTTTATCTGCCTCAGTACCCCGATTTAGCCGTTGAGATACCCATTGGAGATCGGTACCGTCCAGATGTGGTACAGCTTGATCTTCAAGGCATACCTGTTTTCTGGGGAGAGGCGGGCCACGTAAGCCCACGGAAGGTGCGTTCTCTTGCCAAGAGGTATCGGTCGACGCATTTTGCATGGGGAAAATGGGACGTATCTTTGGATACGTTAACGTCATTGGTTTGTCCCGAGCTTGAAGGGGTCAAACGCCAGGCCCCTTTTGACCTTATAGCCTTTCCCCGCGATAGTGTAGAACGGTTCATCCGACACCGTCGCTCATTGGACGTTTCATTGGAAGATTTGGATTGGGTTCGGATAGAAGATTGACTTTTGATCACGTCTCTCAGCGGACCTATTGGATGGGTGCTGTGGGTGTGGGCCTAAACACCAACTGAGTCTAACTCGCTAACCAAGGAGTTTTATGTACAAAGATGATATTTGGTATCGGAAGGTTGCGCAGGATATTGAGGCGCACGAAGAGGAGTTGACCGATAAGCAATGGTCCAAGTATAAGATCGAACAGTTGCTTCGAGTTGCGGACCGGGTCCGGCAGAACTCTGAAGATTGTGAGACTTGCCGGGGATTTCAACATACGATCACGCGGCTGGAAGAGGAGCTTCAGGAGCTGCCCGATTCCAAAGCTCAGCGACAATGGCAGGCAGAGAAACTCAAGGAAATGGGGAAACATTTCGTTCAAGCTCACGATTTAGCTCTGCCTCGCTATTTTCTCCGAAAGTGGCTGAAGATTGGACTGTTTGCTGGCCTCATTCTCGGATTGCTTGCGACACTCTTTGTCTTGGGTAACTTAATGACTTTGCCTCTCGGTGGTTTACTCGGCGGATTGCTAGGAGGGCTATATGGTTGGGGGCAAGACGCTCAAATGAAACAAAAACATAAGTTGATTTGAAATCGGTGGAGGCTTCAATTATGAGGCGGGTGCTTCTGTGCTTCGTATTTCTCGTTGTCCTTTCATACTTGGCTGTTCCGGCAAAAGCTGCGAGTGGATCCCATCTCTTGCGTACGGATGATTTGCCGTCTCACGATCCCTCGTTTTGCTGGTTGTGGAAATCCAGTTTGCCTGACGGGTATGTTGACAGCTCCCACTCGGTTTTTGCGCTCTCGGATCCTGTCATGGACCATAGCTTGAGAATCGCTGAGCCAACGTCCTCTCTGATGAAAGCTTTCCATGCGATTCCCAGTCTTTCCCTGGAGGCGATGGCTTATCAGCTTCCCCTTTGGCATTTCGAATCGCTGCCCTCCCGCGCTTTTGCGGATGAGGGTGCATTATGTGCACCCGATCCTGTCTCTGATCTATCGGTTTCTCCGCAACCGGTCATCCAGGGACAGACGATGGTCGTGCGTTTGAAGACGCGGGTCCAAGTGGCGTGTAAGATTACATATTTGGGCCATACCGCACCCTGTTATCGAGATGATGATAATGTCTATTATGCACTCTTTGGCGTCTCTGCCCTGGCCTCTCCCGGGGAATATCCGCTCTACGTGTCACTGTCAGCGGGAGAGCGGCAGTTAACCTTTGACATTGAGGTTGAACTGGTGAAAGGCAGTTACGGATATCAGTTCATCGATCCGCCTGTTACTCTAAGTGGCCTTCTCGATCCGGAACTGATGCATAATGAGTGGGCGTATCTTGAATCTTGGCGCGATCTCCGTACCAAAGCGCGAATGTGGACTTATCCGCTTCGGGCTCCGCTAGAGCCTCTGCCTTCTATTTCTGCGGATTATGGGGATCGACGCTCCTACGGTGGGATGTTTGAAGGTTATCACAGCGGCATTGACTACCGGGCATCGACCGGAACTCCGGTGCGTTCCCCGGCTGCCGGTCGGGTGGTATTGACGGGACGGCTAGCCGCTCGGGGCAATGTGGTTCTGGTCGATCATGGATGGGGCGTCGTCACAGGTTATTGGCACCTTTCCGCGATCGACGTGCACAACGGTCAGAAGGTTTCGGCCGGACAGACCCTAGGATGGGTAGGGAATACAGGATTATCGACCGGGTCGCATTTGCACTGGGAATTTTGGGTCAATGGGGTCGCGGTTGATGGTCAGCAATGGCTGAAAAAGGGAGGCCTTCCTTTGAGCTTATCCTATCCAACTCTTTTCGGTTCTGGTGATGGTCTTTCTGCGCTGATCAAGCCCGACCCCTATTAGGACCGAGGGGCTGGGCTTCTGTAGATATTCCTAGCTGTGATTGGCTCATCCCAGTGGGAGGTGTGTCATGTGTGGTCGTTTTACCCTTTGGCTACAGCTGTCGGATCTGGTCAAGGCGTTCCCGGATTTCGATTTTCCTGAAACCCTGGAACCCCGATATAACATCGCACCCTCCCAAGAGATTGCGGTTGTTCCCAACACCGGCACTCACGAGGTCCGGATGTTCCAATGGGGGTTGGTGCCGTTCTGGGCCAAGGATCCCAAAATCGGCTACCGTATGATCAACGCGCGAGGCGAAACGGCCTCTGAGAAACCTTCATTCAGGGCTGCTTATCGGCGTCGTCGCTGTCTGGTCTTGGCTGACGGCTTTTATGAGTGGCGTAAGGATCCCGGACGCAGTCGAAAGACGCCGATGTACGTGCGAATGGCCTCGGGTGAGCCGTTCGCCTTTGCGGGCCTTTGGGAGCTGTGGAAACCCGATGAGAGTCCTCTCTACTCCTGTACCATTATCACAACTGAGCCAAATGCGCTTATTGCGCCGATCCATAATCGCATGCCGGTGATATTGCCTAGAGCGGCCTACGATCGATGGTTGGATCCATCAGAGAAGCGCCCTGGTTCTTTAGAAGATCTTCTGCAGCCCTATCCTGCCTCGGAGATGGAAGCCTATGAGGTTTCGACTGTCGTCAATAACCCGTCCAACGAGCGCCCGGTTTGTATCAAGCCTGTTTATGGATCTGATCATGAATGACTGAAGAGATTCTGCGTCTCCATAGGTATCCTAGAAGCGTTTAGTTATTTGCGTCCGGATCTGTAGTTTTGTGATCCATGTGTTGATTCAGTTCAGATTGGGGTTTGTTGTTTGAACCTATCTGTCTGTTAGAATGGCGTCTATGAAGCGTTGGATTGGTGTTTTCCTTCTGGTTTTTGTGGCGTGTGTATTGCCGTCGCTCATCGCAGACCGTGAGCGCAATTCGCAAATGCCAGTCACACGCCCGCCGGTGATATCACCTACATCCAATCAGGCACGGACGAAGCTCACGCCGGTTGCCACCTTTACGCCTACACCTCCTATCGCTACTCCTACGTTATCTCCACAGGACCCTCGGCTAAGTCGCAATGAGATCTCGATTCTACCCCTTGTCGGATTCCAGTCCTGATCTCGCTATGGATGTCCTTGAGATTGTCAGACGTGCGTTGGATATGGGGTACGAACCGTATCGATTGCTTATTGAGGCGGAAGGATATTACCGAGTGCTAGTCTTGGATCTGGAAGCCTGGCCTCAGAGATATGAGATGACCGCTGTGATGGATTCTGGGAAGTGGACGTTGCAATAAGGGTGCGATCTAGCACCGATGGGACTGAAAACCTCTTGACGACAGCATGTATGATGGGAGCGAGGCTGACATGAGCGAATCGGGCATTACCTTCTTTCGAACACCTTTGGGTTTGATGTGGTTGTGGGCCTCGCCTAAGGGAGTGTGCGGTGCTGGCTTTGGGGAGAGTGTGCCACGTGATGAATTGAAGCGGCAGACTCGCTATGGTCTTGAGATGCCAAGACCGGTGACGACGCCACTGCTAGAAAGGTCGAAGTCTTCAATCGATGCCTACTTCAACTGGCGACGAAAGACGTTCGATCTATCTCTCGACCTGCGTGGTACTCCTTTCCAAAAATCAGTGTGGCAGCATCTTCAGGGGATCCCTTATGGTGAAACGACCACGTACGGAGAGGTCGCGATGGCTCTTGGAAACCCCCGAGCTTCCCAGGCGGTCGGGCAAGCGGTAGGGGCCAATCCTGTGGCCCTCATCGTCCCGTGTCACCGTGTGATAGGGTATGACGGTTCGTTGACAGGCTATGGCGGCGGTCTGCACCGAAAATCGGCCCTGCTCGAACTCGAGCAGATGGGGTTACAGCTTCGTATGCCAATCAGGTGAGTGTCCGCTTGAGCCCTCATCGGCCATAAGTCTGGGTGCCTCCGGAACTGTTGGGGCCGGTTACCAAAGGTAGGTAGGTCTGATATAGCTTCGGTATCTTGAAGGTGATCGTCTTTGGGGTTGACATCTCCGTGGTGCAGTCCGAGTCCCCAAGATACCGCGAAAGGGTTACGTACTCTATCGTAACCTCACTCTCGTCTTCAAGATTTCCAATGACCGCTCTGTGATGAACTACAGGATTGGTCTCAAGAGGGGTTTGTCTTGCGTACGCAAACGGCTCTGCCGGCTTCCTCGACACGATGGGTATGTAAACCGTATAACTGTGCGGGATACTTGTGGTGATCAGGTCCGTTGCGACCATATCGTAGAGAACCTGCGTGGAGGCCGGTTTCAAAGTGTCCCATTCGATCACAAGCGTATTGAGTTGGACGTCTGCGGTCAGATTATAGATGAACCCTGAATTCCCCGGTGCATCCGGGGTCGGTAATCGTCCTCCGGGGAATGGTACCTGTACGAGAGAGGCGACATCCCACATTGAATCAAAGAAGTAGGTGCTGTTCTTTGATCCCCTTTTCGGCGCAGTGTAGAAGATTGCCGTCACGTCTTCCCCATACGCCTCAGCGGTCACGGAAAGGTTTTCCCATACGTAAAGAGCACTCTGTTCTCGGGACCACACTGTGTCGGGAGGCAGGTTGGCGACGGCGCCGGAACTCGGGCCGGAGGTAAGCGGAGTACCCTTAGGGTCGAGCCCAACCCGAGCGTGCGGATGCGCATCGCTCAAGGAATGACTTTGGACCCAAGCACTCAGTTCATACATCGTACAGGGGGTTACGTGGTGGGCTACCTGGTAAATCCCCGCTGTGTACGTTCGTCCCCAGATATGCCATGCTTGGGCTCTTTTCCCATCGAAGTGTGGTCGGGTTGAGTGGGCGCTACTATCTGTGTATTCGGGAAGGCTGCTGCCGTCTTTCCACCATCGATTCCACTCTTCCGCAACATAATGATTCGGGTAGTTCCAATAGAACCCCTCCTCAAAACTAGCATTCCGCAATATGTTCCCGTTAGATTGACTGTATGTCATTATAGTTTTCGGTGCTGGCTTCGCTGTCTGTGATACTTGACTGATCGTTATAATACCGAAAAGCCAGATGGTCACGGTGATGGATAAGAGGAGGATACGTTGCCAGATTGATCGTTGATTCACACTTTTGAATATTTTAGCCTTCATCGTTCATCATCCTTTTTATAATAGGTGTTACCTGATACTAGGCATATGGCTGTGGAGATCGAGAGTAAAGTGACCCCAATGGGCTTGATCTGTTTCCGTGGAGACCTTATGCCTACTGGGTGTTCATTTCCAGATCGACGAAAACCGCGTCACCTTGACCGCTCGCAATTGACCAGCGATCCCCGGTGTCCAGCCAATAGACGCCCGTTCTTAACCACAGCTTCAGATCTTGACCCTTTGGAACTTCAAATGTGTGGCGCTGGATTAAAATATCATTCATCTGCCAGTTTTCCGACATCACGCCTAGGCCGTCGGCGACCCCCAATGATTGTCCTTGATCATTGAGGAGATGGGCCATAATCGAGAGGGGCCGAGAGGGCGGTGCGTCATTGACCTTCCACCAGGTCAGTATCTCAACGTTTTCCGAATAGGGGGCATATTGGGCCCCAAGATAGTTTAAGGGGCCCTCGAGGGCAACCGGGGTTTCCGATAAATCTTTGAGGGTGTTGGGGTTCGTGCCCGCTGACGTTGGATATCCTTCGCGTATCATTGGGCCTGAGACGCCTCGGTCTCCCGGTGACGCGTAAACAGCAAACGCGGGACTTTTGCGATAATCCCATTGCCGGTAGCTAATGGGCAGCGACTCCAGTCTGCTGACCACGAAGTCATCTGCCGGCACGATGGGATGAACTCCAATACGTTGGAGCCATTTTGACTTTTGGTTTATCTGTTCGTCGTGCAATACATACCACCCATAGGTTGTTTGGGCACCCGGTACGATCCAACTTTGTGTGCAATCAAATGTCACTGTGCGCAGCGGGCCGGCGGGAAATGCCCGGTTCACCTCTCCTCCTTGCAGTGGCGGGATAGGTTTGGAGCACTGGGCAACCCAGGTGTTCTCTGACAAGGGGGGAACGTCGTAGACAAACAAGATGTGACCTATGATGTCGTTTGGCTCCTGGAATCTGAACCAAGCATAGTTGTCTGGCGCCGTGCATCCTAGCCCAGAAAGACTATTGGCGCTTATTACATAGCGACCGGGAGCCGGGCGGATCCATGGCTCCATAATTGGGTCCGGATTACTCGGCAGAGGCGGTAAGGGACTGGCTTCGATCCCATAGGTCTCAAGACCCAGATAGCCGGCAGGGCCGGAGTAATAGATTGTGTTCTCTGTAGAATTGTGATCGTTGTCCAAGAAGTCGCTCAAATACTTGTAGCTTTGTCCCCAATCTGTATTTGAGTCCGCCAGATATCTCCATCCCTCATCGGGCCCGCCGGCGATTTGATTGAAGTAGGCTATATGATTGGGCGCGATTAGAACGGACTCGAGTCCCATCCATATCAGTAATCCTATGCCAAACACACGTGAGGAGCGACGCGACGCTATGACGGCTGCACCGCCTAAGTATAGGAAAGGGTGCACGGGCAGAAAATGCCGATATCCAATGTTTAGCCCAGTGCTCACTGCAACGATCGTGTATATGATGGGAAAGATTGAGATCGCCAATAGGTCCCAAGGTTTTTTGAGGTGAAAAGATCGCACTAACCCCCATAGGATAAGTATAAGGAAGGGCAGAGGATTTTTCAAAGAAAAGGCTAAGGGGAAATACCCCCACCATCCTTCATTCTCCACACGGCCTAAATAATACACTGAGCGGTCCGATGGACTCCCTGATTGCATCAGGATACTTTCCCAGTGGGCGGGTGCCGGCATGGCGAGGGGTAGTGCTCTTCCCGAGCCTATCTCGAAATCATAGAAAGCCCAAATGGTTAAAAGGGCCATAGTGGTGATCATTACGCTCTGACGAAGCCAGCGTCTCAGAAGTTCGGCTCCGTTCATTCGTTTGGACAGTCTGAGCATCATCATCAGGACTCCGGCTGCAAGCCAAATGACCCCAGATCCTTTTGCCAACATTGTCAGACCATAGGTCAATCCGATAACAACCGTTTGATGTGCTGAGATCTTACGAGATCCCAGTCGGTACGTCAGGAAAAGCGCGAGGGTGCCCATAGCTATGACGCCAACGTCGTTCGTGGCTAGCATACTATGTCCGAGGGTCAAGGGGTCAAAGAGAAGGATTAATAACGCGAAAATTCCGCCGGCACCTCCCCACAAATCCCAGGCCCATCGGGTTACGACAGAAGCGAGGATCATCGCAACGAGCATCATCGGGACACGACTTGCGATCTCATTCCTCTCAACGTTCTCCGCCAAGTAGGGAGAGAATGCTTTTACGTAGCGGGTATTGTCCTCCTGCCAACCGCTCAATTTCTCCAATGGAATGTTAGGATCCGCAATGAAGAGCGGCAGTGCATTCCACGCGTCGATCAGCAATGGATGTCCCCGCAATGGGGTGGTCCACGTTTCACCTTTGGAGAGATATGCATATCCAGAAGCCAGGTGGGAGGGCTCATCGGTCGTAAAGGATAATTGACGTGATTCGAACGCCAGGCGTGCAAACAAGATGATTAGCAGGATGACGATGAGGCTGTATAGCAAAGTCCGAGTTTTTGTGTTTGTCTTAGGTATCACGTTTCGGCTCATTGAAATGTCCCGCCTCAAGAGAGAGTGTGTCGTGATGGCGTGGGTTCTATTCGAAAGATCACATATGACAAAGCGGGGTAGAACATATCGCCTGTGGTCGGCACTATGTTTTGAAGGTCTGCTATCAGGAATCCAAACAGTCGTAACTGCATTCCTATGGATAGCCGATGATATCTCCAGATCATGGAAGAAAGTCTACCAGAAATCGAAGTAAAAAGAAAATTGGAGATGAATGCATAGAGGGAAAGCGCTTTCCAATGAACTGCGTCATATGACTCCTTTATCGTCAAGGTAGCGTCATCTTGGCCAAGGTGATCGCATTGGCCTTCCCTGATGTGGTTTTCACTGACCATCGCTCCATCGTATAAAGCCAGTATATGCCGGTTTGAAGCGCGTACTCTTTGGGTGCGAGCGCTTTTGGCAGCTCCAGCCGGTGAGTCTGGATGAGGATGTCGCCGGGGTGCCAATACTCGATTGGATAGCTCAGTTTGTCTCCGACAGCGACGACCTCGCCTCCTGGTCCGACGACGTGCGCCATTATGGAGAGAGGACGTTCGACGCGATCCTCAATGCGCCAATAGGTACGTAGGATTAAGGGCGCGTCGTGATCTGACGGAGGCGTCACGGTGAAGTTCAGGAACGTCAGCCTGTCTTCGAAGGTTAAGTTAGGGTTGTCTGTTTGGACGTCCATATTTTCTATGCGATATACCATACTGGTAATGGCCCCTTGCTTATCACGAAGAGCGAGTTCGAGCTTACCACCTTCAGGCGGGGAACTGGTTTTAGGCATCGCAATGAGGCCGGGTTCCTGGGCCGGGCGCACCTGTGCTTGGGAGCAGTCCAGGGGGACGATGCGAAGGTCCGGTTGGTTCAGGGCGTTCTGGACCTCTTGAGCACTTAGGCCCGATTGTTGACAGAGTACGGCCCAATTGGGCGCTGGTTGTGATTCGATCCGATAGAGAAAGATCGCATTGCCCAGTCGGGCCACGGGTGTCCGCGATCGAAACCAGGCATAGGTGTTCGGGGTGGAGGCGTAAGGTCCCTGAAGCACGGTGGCGCCGATAGCGTAAAGGCCGGGAGACGGGGCCCAAGGGGTAAGCGTTCCAGCTCGCGGGTCGGGGGGAAGATAGGATGCGTTGATCCCATATGCTTGGGGGCGGGCTGGGCTGTAATGTGCATAGTTCACGTGTTCCTCGCCTTGCCGGTCCATCCACGCTTTGAGATCCCAGAGATTTTGTCCCCAGTCAAGGTTGGAGTCCACGAGATAGCGATAGCCGTTTGAGGGGCCGCCGATTGATTCGTTGAAGAAAGTAAGTGGATGCGGCAGCACGCGGAGTGTGCCGAACGCTTGCCAGGCGAGCAGGACAGCTAGGGCTGTGCCTCGCCAGGTGAATTGACGGAGGGGAGGTGCGGTGCTTTCCCTGAGCCGGCTGAAACCAACGCCAATACCCACCATAAGCAGCGGCAGGATGGGGAGGAGGTGACGGTATCCGATGTTGACGGAACTGAAGAGACTGGCGATGCCGTAGAGCGCTGGAAATACCCAGAGCGCTCCGTGCCGGATCCAATTCCTCGTTTGCTTACCAGATCGGATGACTTGGATGGTCATCCTTATCCCGGTCAGTGCGAGCAGGATTAGGAACGGCAGAGGCGTCTTGATAAGAAAGGCAAGGGGGAAGTACCACCACCATCCCCGAAGGCTCAGCTTGCCGGCAGCAAACGTCGGATGACCCAATTCGTAGTGCTGCCGCAAGGACCGGAAGACCTCAACGTGGGTCGCCGCGGGAATAGGTACCGGGGAGAGCTCTGGGATGGTCCTGACCCCAAATCCGTAACCGGCCCAGACTGTTAGTGCGGTTATCGCCAGGATAAGGAGCAGGGTGGGAATCACGGCTCTTATTCCACGCCAACGGGCCTTGGATCGGCTCCATGCGTTCAGGATGAACAGACCCACGATCACCGGAATGAGCATAAGCGCGGAGACCTTGGTCAGCTGCGCCAATCCCATAGAAAGTCCAATCCCGATGGGTGTCGCATTCTCAGTGAGTCGAAACCCCGTGATATTTCCCTGTCTGGTGGAGGTTTTGAAGCGTCGGTGCCTTGTAAAGACCGTCCCCGTCCTCGGGGACTTGGAGCGTTTTTTGAGGGGCTGATTCTGGCACCTAATGCCGCTTTTTTGGGCAGCCGCTTTCCTCTTATATCGCAACCAACGATCCGTTAGGTAGAGCGTCAGGAATATGAACGTCACAGCCGCGATGTCGGTCGTGATCAGGCTGCTGTGGGCGACTACATTGGGATCAAAGGCGAGGCAAGCCATTGCGAGGAGACCTGCTCCTTGCTTCCCATAGTCCGCTGCCCAACGAAAGACAAGCGCAGCCAATATAATCCCCAATCCGACGATGGGGAATCGACCTGCGATGGCAATATGTCTGGGGTTTGGATACTGCCAGACAATGGCATCGGTGATAGCTGACAGGCTACTGATCTCCCAACCCCCAATCGTCCGGGGATCGGGCAGATCACGCTGCAAGAGCAGGGGGGCTGCTGCAAGCCCATTGGCCAACGGCGGATGTATGTGCACGGGTTGCAACCGGAAGTCTCCCGTTCTCAAGGTTGCATACCCCACGGCTAGATGCGGGCCTTCATCGAAAGTGATTGAGGCATGGCGGGCGTGAGCCATACTTTGCAAGAAAAGCGCCAATATGAGAATCAGGGGCAGAATGTGCAGCATGACCTGTCTCATATGCGTGGATCGTGTCGCTCTATTTCTTTCCTGGTTCTGAATGTATTCAGGTTCCAAACTGTTTGTATTCCCCTTCCAGATCTTGTAGAGAAGGCTATGGCACGACGAAATGCTCAACCTCATAGGCAGGCGATCCATCCGTCAGAAAGACCCGCTCGATCTCGGGCCAAGTGTAGGTTCCTGTCAACAGATGATAGCTGCCTTTCGGTAGATTGTCAGGCAAGTGAAGATCGAACCGAGTTATAAGAATATCGTCAGCGCGCCAATACTTGGTGGGCACGCCAGCCCCGTCAATTTGAGCGATCAAGGTCTGTCCCTCCAAAAGCAGATGATTGAAGATATGATAGTCTCTTCTCCTGATCGGAAGGTAGTGCCAGGTGTAGGTCAGGCGTAATATCTCATTAGGGGCGAACGTTCCATCGATCTCCGTTTTGAGCAGTCGCAACCCATTCGTCCAATTGGCAGTAGGGGTGGGCATTGGCCCTCGGGCATCCGCACAATGGAACGACCACGGTGGATCGGTGTTGATGGTCATCGCCGGCTTATGATTGACGTGATCCGCAATGGGTTTCAGAGCTTCTTTCGATACGCCGGGCCCAAGCAGATAGCACACAGGTCCTGGTGGGATGATGAATCCCGTGCCCGCCCAGGTGACGCGAACCGCGTCGCTCTGGGCATAAGCTCGGATCCAATCAAAAGGAGTCACGTCCCCTTCGGCTTCCGTGAGCACGATCACCTGAGCGTTCGGTGTGCTATCCAGATAGCGTTTGATCGTAACCGCTGTCTGATCCATAAGCCAGGCGCGGGTTGTGCGTTGGAGCTGACCCTTTGCTTCCAGGCGGATTCGAATGTCCCACAGACTCGACCACCAGATGCTGATGACGAGGGTAAGCGCCAGCATACCATAGCCTACAATGCGAGAACCGATGCGTGTTTTGCGGAGGAGGGCGTCGATACCATCTGCAATCAGGAATAGCGGCGCTGGGAAGATGTGCATCAGGTAGAAGTGCTGCAGGTGTACGTCGGCGATGAGAAAGAGTGTAGGTACGAGTATTGACCAAACGATGGCCAGACCGAGTATGTTTTGGTGACGTCGATCTGTATTTGTTAAGGCGAAGAAGGCCCCAAAACCCAAGAGGAACAGAAAGATGAGGGGTTCGCGAGGCCACTCGATGACTGCACGATCCCATTGATCCCCTCGGGCTGTGGCGACGATCATCGAGCCGGATAGCAATTCACCGGCTAACCGAAAGGACGCGGTGTTGAGGCCCTTCGCTGCCTCGCTGCCGGTCTGTAGTAAGAAGGCTACGTCTTTAAAGCGGGTCCGCACCAAGTAGCTGAGATAAGGAAGTGTCAGGATCCCACTGATGCCCACGCCTGCCCCAAACCCGTGCCAGAGTTGATCTTTCCAAGCGATGAAGAAGCCGAATGCGAAGAGCAATAATCCCCAGGGGGCGGCTGCGAGGTGTACCGTGCTCATCAACGTCGCGCCTACGAGCGTTACGGAGAGTGCTGCGTGTCTACCCTTTTCTGCGCTCAGTGTCCATAAGCATCCGGCGAATGCGACCGTGGCGAAAGCCGCGATCAAGGTCTGATACCAGATCGTCCGGGCAAACTCGATGACCCACGGGTTGGTCGCATAGAGTAGGAGTGTCAAGCACGCCACCCGGCGCCCCAGGGCCTTGCGCGTTCCCCGGTATAGCCAGGTGAGGGCCAAGAAGTCCAGCGCCGCGAAAAACCAACGGACTGCGACGATGCGTTTAACCACGATAAGGGGGACGGCTGCCAGAAGGGGGACAACTCCCGTCTGCATCACGCCGACAGAAGATTTCATGCCTACGTCCGGGAAGTAGCGGAAATGGGCAACTTGAAAGGCTGCGTCGAGAATCGCGGATTGATCCCCTCGAATGATAGCCTCATCGAACGCCCCCCAGCGTAGATAGGCGGCAAGCACGAGAATCAAGATGACCCCTATCCGATGGAGGATGCGGGATCTATGCGTCGGTGACATCTAGGGGAGAACCTCTACTTCGAGAAGTTTGACTTCGTTGTTGGGAATGGGTTGCCCTCGTCGGGTCATCGCCGGCAGGCGATTACCAGTTTTTGGATCGTAAATGCCAATATAAAGGGGATAGTGACCGGGTGCCGTATCCTTCGGTATAATCAACGTATAGGTCTCCGCGACGACTTCACCTTCGAGCCAATGATCGGTCGTATAAACTCCCTGTTGGGGCCACGAATCCTCAGACCATACAAGCTGGTTGTCAGAATTCCGGAGGTGGTTGAAGGCTGCGTATATCTGCGAGGGTCTTTTCATGGCCTCCCAGTAGATCGTAAGCTCGGCGGACTCGTCAGAATGGAGCTGTGTCCTGCTCAGCCGGTACCCACGCAGACGCAGCACATCCCCGAAGCGGACATTGCGGCGTCGGCGGATCAAAGGCGGGGTGTAGTCACGATCCCGGGCATTCACCTGGAATGTATAGAGATCTGCCCACGTGCCCAGCAAGATCTTATGGGTGCCTTGCCATTGTTCTGGGAACGTAAGCGCATCCCGAGAGCCTGCGACCTCATAAGCGCCTTGCGTATCTAGCATCTGGATCTCAAGGTGATAAGTGCCGGCGGATAGATCATCGGGTATTGCTATCACAATTTCCTGTTGCACGACATCACCTGGAGACCATGAGGCGAGGGGATAAGACGCCGGTGCAATGTCACGAGTTCCGAATTCGACGGTCTCACGTCCCCGTAAGCGAACTTGAATTTGAGCTGCGTCGGGTACGGTATGAGCTTTCCACCAGAGACGGAAACCCAGCGGATACCCTTGTATTCCCCTCGTGCCCCACGGTTGTAGACCAACAAGGCCCAGTCCGTTGCGGAACGTTGCGCCGAGGCTATTGATATTCGGCAGGATACCGGTGAAGTTTGGGCTGCAATTGGGCGCGGGATCTGATGCGGAAGATTTAACTTCAATAGGACCGAGCGGCACCCACCGCTCGGCGACTGTCTCCGGGTATTGTAGATCTTGGGCTTCGACCCGGAGAGCGAGCGTGTAAGACCCGGGAGGTATGCCTGGCAGGATCCAGAGACCGCGCATGTCCCTCCAAGCATCCGGGAGCGTCGCGCTTGCTGTATGATGCACGGGCCCGGTGCGGAATTCCTCCTCAACCCATACGTTTCCGAGTTCATCGATGAGCGCCAGTGTGAGCGCGGGTTCGGTCGGGGGGGCGTTGCGACTCCATGCGAGGTCGACCCGTATCGGCTCCCCAATGGAAACCGTTTCGCGATCTACAGACACACGGTCGAGGTTCAAATGATTACCAAAGCTGATGTCAGTCGTGAGTTCGTGCATCGTAGTGGCGGGCGGTAGATAGAGCACCATACTCTTGTAAGCGTAAACAGCGTACATATGCTCGGCGAACCAACGACTGACTGCATAGTTGGGGTCGGTCGCGCGAATAGCACCGTAGAAGGTCCAAATCCGCTCGTGCTTTGCGGCCGTAGCTTCGAGGCGGGGGATGTCAACCTCCGCCTTGAAACCAGGCGGCGCTTGGCGTGGGACCAGGATCCGTTTGAGGCCGGTGGGATGGGGATAGTATTCGAAAAGAAGGGCCGGCCACGGGCCGTTCAGCACAATGGCATCGCCGGGACAGGCGACGTGATGGAGCACGTCGACCTGTTGTTTGAACGTCCCTTCGAGTGGATGATAGATCTGCTGCCATTGTTCGGGTAGCGCCATCAAGACGAGGACGGCGAGACCTAATCGCAGGAGGTGAGGGCGCACCAGAGTGAGCGCTGCTGCAATGCCGAAAACCATGGGGGGAAACGCCAGCAGACTATAGCGTTTGGTCAGTGGGATCGGAATGAAATGGAGGATTGCGATAGGGACTATGCCCCAGGTCAGCAGGAGACCACCTTTGGACGGCTCTTTGTGCCAGCAAAGTCCCCAGCCGAGCACGATCAGGCCCATTGCCATCAATGCTGTCGGTAAAAGGGTGGGATCGACATATGTCACGGTGAGTTCAAGGAAGAGGTCCTGCAATTCATCCAGTCGCAAGGCGCGAACTGGGAATATATTAAGCACAGAGACCATGGTTTTCCGTATGCCCGGCGAAAGGACCACGAGACCGAGCAGGCCCATTCCAGCGACTATGACTGTACCCAGCCACATCCAGCGTATCCCCCGGGTCTTTCGTGGGGCCAGAAGCAGCATCAGGCCTTGCGCGACCCACAGGAATGCGAGGAAATAGTGGGTGAGCGCACCTATGACTGACAGGATGATGAAAGTGGCCCCCCGTTGCCAGGTTGAGCTCTCAACCCAATGGCGCCACGCACTCATCGTCATCATTGCCAGGAGCACAACTAATGCATACATGCGTCCGGTGCGCGCGGCCCATAGGCTGGCCGGCGTCAAGGCAAGCAGGATACCTGCCCACAAACCGCCTTCCCTGTTTCCTATGAGATATCGACCTTGGCGCATCCCCCAGGCTACAACCAGAATCCCGATGAGTGCGGATGGGTATCTAACCGCGAATTCTGTGGTACCGATGAAACGAAACCAAAGGGACATACCGAGATAGTAGAGTGGGGGGTGCTCCCGCGTGGCCTGTGCGATATAGCGCAGAATGCCCGGAAGGCTACGCCGGGCGACAAAGACGGTGGCAACTTCATCGAAACTAAGCTCTTGTCCTGCTAAGTTCCATACACGAAGCAGATAGGCGGTGAGGAAAAGCATTATTATCCCGAAGGGCCATAGCGATCCTCTCTTGCGACTCTGTTGTATTGGGGAGATCGCTGTCTCCTTCATAGCATTGGGATTATTCATCTTCATGCTCTTCTTTCAGGTGATCGCGTATCTGGCGCGCACCTATTATGCCGACCATAAGCACGGCTGCGCTGAACAACGCTAACCCCAGTCGCAGAGAGAGGGGAAAGAAGCGCATCTCGACGTGATGCTCTCCTGGCGGGATGATAACCCCACGGAAGAGACCGTTGGTCGTATAGAGCGTTGCAGGATTTTGATCGACGAAAGCTTGCCATCCGGGGTATTGCAGATCCGATAGAACCAGCAGAGCCGTTTGATCGGTGTCAACTTCGATTGCCACGCGGTTAGGCGAGTAGGCCAACACTTGGAGGGTCCCCTGTCCATCGCCGTTCAGCTTAGGGCCGTCCCGGATGGTAGCTGTGCGGGTCGGTTTGAAATCGGATGAGAATATCAGGCTATACGCCTCCTCTAGCGTGGTCACAGGGAGCGTGTTGTAGATCAACCATACCCGGGTGAGGGCGTTGGTGTTAAGGTGGATGTCGATAAGCAGATCCTGGGTGAAGACAGGCCAGATCCCGTCGCCGCCGGGCAGGGCGTCCTTGGGTGTGATGATGTATTTCGCTCCGAGAATTTGGTATGCGGGAGCCCCTTTGTAGGGAACAGCCCAATAGAACTGAGTATAGGCTACCAGCTCCATTGGGTTTCCGGTCCCCTGGGGTACCTCAAAGCCGGCAGCCATCACCGCAGCGGGAGACCAGAGCCCTCGTGCCTTGCCGTCCACGTCAACCCGAAACCATCCAGGGTCCGCGCGCAGGTAGTCGATTGCCGCTACATGCGGATCCGACTGGATTGGGGGAGGCTCGACATCTGCAAAGGCACTGGTTGCTGTGAGTTCCGTCAGCAGGAGCAGTCCGAGTGCGATTGGGGTCCATAGCTGGCTGTGGATGGCTGCCAGGCCCAGGGCCGAGGTTGCGAACAGCATAACTGCGGCTAGACGAAGACCCGCAACGGCCTGTATGTATGGTGAGCCTTGAGGCGCTTCACCGGCTAGGTTGGTACTCCTCGTCCAAAGCAGCAGACTCGATACTGCGATACCTATGACCCAGATGTGGACGTTACATTTGTGGCGCAATGTTTCTAGTCCAAGCGCTGCCCCTAGTGCAAGCACGAGGGATACGATATAGATCGCGCGTCCCGTTTTCCAGGTCGCATTGAAAAGGGGCAGATTATCGACGAGAGGATATAGGGGGCCTTGATGGCCCATCGCAAAGAGTGTGGCAGCGAAGCCTGTGATAAGCAGCGCCCAGGTCCGTGGTTGTTTCCAATTGCTGACGATGCCAAGGGTGGCCAAGGCCAGGGCGACCACCCCGATATACCCGGTCTCTACCCGGTCCCACGGTCCCCAGAAGCCTTTGACCCCGCGCCCATGGAACCACGGGGTGATGAAGTCGATCCACATACCGAGTTGGAACTCATATTCGCCACCGTCCGGTGGGACCGCGGCCCGGTCTGTATGTGGGAGACGCTCGAGGGTAGGCAGGAGCCCCGGTGCGGCAACACCGACCGCAAGCACTCCTACCAATACCAACCGACCCGCGCGATGAAAAATATGCTCAGTAAGTTTAAAAACCTCGGCGTTTCCCCATTTGATCAAAGATATGAAGCGCCGGAGCCTTGTCAAAGCCGTCCCCGAGGACGGCGACTCGGCGGGTTTTTTGAAGAACTGATGTTGGAAACCACCACGCGTTACCAGCCACAGCCCATAGGCAGCTATGAGCACGAGTGCGTAGAGGGCGGCTTGGCCATGGCCAGCCAGGAGGAGCAGTCCCAGCGCAAGCCCTGTGAGAGGGATGGCGCGGCGTGTACGGGCTGCATATTCGAGTCCGAGCAGGATCCAAGGGACCCAGGCCATTGTGTCGTTGAACTGAGGATGTCCCAGGTGCGAGATGAAGGGGTCGCTGCCGAGGTAAGCGATCGCACCGAGTAGAGCCGCCGGCTGTGATAGACGCCAAACCGGGGCGCGACGGAGATAGAGATAGAGTCCTGCACCCGCAAGCCATAGGGAGACGATGGCCCGGGTGCTCACAATCCAGGCTGGGATTGGCGAGAAGAGGAACATCGGCCAATTCAGGGGGTTGAGCAGGCCATATTGAGCTTCAGCGATAATGGGGTCTCCCGCCATCATTTGGGTGCTCCAAAGCGGAAAGCTACCTCTTCGTAGCCACCGGCTCACGTAGGACCAGACGGGATAGAGCTGCCCCCAGAGATCGCCGCCTCCACGCGGAAATCGGTATCCGGCGATCCAAACAGGCCAGAAGAGAAGCGCGGTCGCTGCAGCAATGACGACCAGCGCTTTAAGATCGGATCTCTCTTTCATTTGATTCTTATCCGAGTCAGGGTCACGGATTGAGATGGCATCTGTCCCTTGTGCCATACAATGGGAAGATGGATTAGCTCTCCCGATTCGTTGATTCGATAGAGAGCGATCTGCAAGTCATAGGCGTTGGGGACAGCATCGGAGGCGATGTCCAGGTGGCGTTTTTCTGTGATCCGTTGTCCAGCTTTCCACGAGGACGTGGGGGCGGCGCCGTTCTGGGGCCATCCATCGGACTGGGCTGCCTTTCGCCACTGCGCGTCAAGGAGCTGAACCGATACGGTGTAGTCATCATCGACCGGAGATTCGCACGCCCAATACAGTGTGACCGGCAACGTCCCATCACGCTCCACACTCAAACCGCCGAGTTCGTATCCCTGGAGGACGATACCGTGACCGAAACGAATCTCGAGGGGATTGGGAATCGATGTTTTCTGTGAGGGCATCGCGACGCTACCGAAGGTCACTTCGGACTGGGTATTGCCCTGGTCCGTGGTTGGTAAACGAGCACCGGTCGCTGTGTTGTAGACACCCACGCGCAGCGCGAGGGTGTCAGGCGTGTAGGCCATCACCGGAATAGAGATCGCATAGTTCTCAATCCACGTTGCTCCGTGCTCCAACTGGGCTGTGGACATCAGACCGCGTCCTGGATACGCATCGCGTTGGGTGACGATCCTTTCCTCTTGACCTAACACGTGAATAAAGATGGAGTGGGGGACCGCTGTTGCAGAGATCGTCTGCCACAACAAACGGAATTCGACCGGCTCGCCCGGCTGTACCTCTTGGGTGTTGATTTCATATCCCAGAAGGCGTAGTGCGTCGCTATAGGAGACGTCGAGCGGCTGCATATCGTACTCCGCCGGCTCCGGTTCCCGGTTCAGAGCGGGAGGCCTATAGGTTGGTAGGATCCACATGGGGAGCGAAGCCACGGTCAGCACAAACAATCCCACGCTCAGACTCAGCGGAACCAGCTTGGCGTGGCGTTTCCATCGTTTGGGTACCCAACTGCTAAGCCCCAGGGTGAGTCCCAACGACCACATGGGGATGGCCGAGAAGATCAATCTGCCCTGGGATGACCACGTGGTCGTGGCCCATCGAACCCATGAGACGAGCACAGCGGCAGGCCATGCCCAAGCCATTGCTCGCGCTGCGGTAAGATTATGCCAATTGAAAGGCCAAAGTTGGGCTATAATTCTCGAGAGAGTCTTGGGGGCGGTAACACTTGACCCAAATAGCCATTTTGCGAACTGAATAACTAAGCCTAGCGTGGCAATCATTGCCGCTATATTTAAGGTATGGTAAATCCAATCCGGCAATGGTATGGTAAGACCACCGAAATTGCCCCAATATCCGGCGGCAAACGAAAAACGTTCTTGCCATAGCTGTGCTAGACTTGCCGGTACGTCCCGAGTGCCTAACACGGCATAAAACGCGTTCAGTCCTAACCAATCCCCATATAAGCGGTAGTTTCGATAGAACCACCATCCGGAGATGGCAAGCAATGGGACGGCTGTAACCATCAGGCTTTTTGCAAAGAAGACGGCGCGTTCCTTGAGAGACGTATGGGATGGGCGTTGCCACGCTTCCCAAAAGATGGTTCCTGCTGCCAGGGGGAGCAATCCGATGCCCGTTGCCTTTGTGAGCGCTGCCAGGCCAAGGATACCGCCTAAAACTGCGTGCCGCCGCATACGTCGCCCGGAGGCAAGCGTGGTGTCTGACGAGGCCTTGATCATCCTGACCATCCACAACAGACTCAAGGTGCAGAGGGGGATAATCAGGTTATCGTTGTTGACCGTACTCGATACGAATAGATACATGGGTGTAAATGCGTGGACGGCGGCACTCACCCAAGCGATCCATTCGGTCTTTGGGAATAGCTCTCGAACTAAGGCCCACGTGAGGAAAACGGCCCACGCCCCCAACCCCAGGGAAAGAAAACGGACGATGTGAACAGCCAGCACGGTTCCCTTCCATGGGAATTGTTCTCGGTTTTTTTGATGCACTACAAGGTTGAGATTGCTGCCGTCGGGCGTCACTTCGCCGGCGGAGACGTGTGGATTCAGTTGCCTAATCTGTTCGAGGTCGCTTCGATCTATCCAAAAGGTTAGTGCTGCACCGAGGGTATAGTAGAGCGGCGGTTGGCTTCCCTCCTGGCGCCAAGGACCGCTGCTTTGACCTGGTTCCAGCGGCTGCACGGGGAGTGCTCTGAAATCGGCAATGTAGTCCACCATTGGATAGTGCCAGACCTCATCAGATGCTTCAAAGATGGGTATCGTGACACTGTAAATGGTACTGACAAGCACAAAAACCGCGATCACAAGCCGGATCATAATCGGTTTTTCCGTAGATATCGGATGTTTGCATCTATGTTGATAGTCCATATATGGGTTAGGATCTTGAGTTTAGATTGTGTCGATTGATTCTACCTGAAAGCGAGTTTTCTTGAAGGGCTCTAAAAAAACGAGTTGTCTGGCCCGCAATGCGGTCCCAGGAGAATGATTGAGCCAGGGTTTTGGCGCCTCTACCAAGATCTGGGTGTCGCTCCGGGCGTTCAGCCAAGGTGCGAATCGCGTTTTCCAGTGCTTTCGGATCGTCGGGAGGGACAAGATAGCAATTCTCCCCGTGCACCAATTGGGGGATAGAGACACGAGGGCGCGTCGTGACAATGGGAACCCCGTGTTTAAGCGCTGCATGGAGTGTTCCATGCCTCAGACTTGCTCCATCCTTATAGGGCAGAACGCAGAGATCGAGCGACAGCAGTGCCGCTGAGACTTCGTCCGGGCTTGTGAAACCTGTGGCCCGGATGTGATCTGAAAGTCCCAATTGTGTGATATGAGCATCGATTTTTTCTGCATATCCAGTATTGGTTGGATCGCTCGATCCTGTCCGGCCGCCTATAAAGACGAGTTTGACGGGCATACTGGCTTCAATCAAGGATGCTAATGCGGTGATAAGGGTGTCTATGCCCTTGTTTTGATTCATGAAGCCGAAGAAACCTAAAAGGAGTTCTCCCGGGGCGATATCATGCGCGGTACGCCATTGGTCGGTCGTAAAATCGGCGGGGGGTGACGCATCAATATTGCTGCCAATGGGGATGACCCGAATTTTGGATTTTGGCACTTTTAACTCTTTGCGGAGCTGGTGTTGATCCTCGGCGTTAGTTGCGATCACACCATCCGCGTGTTGGGCCAGCATTCGAACGCTCCACGGTCGCAACGGGCCGGCTTTGGGAAATAAGTAGGGGGGGAGCAGATCGTGAAAGGTTACAACCAAGGGTAACATCTTATCCCGATGGAACCGGGGATAGATATTAAGTCCCCCACGCATCTGGTAGGCGGCTGCCTGGTACTGTAGATTGAGGGCATCCGGCGAGATCTCATGCACCCAGCGCTTAATTGTGTGAACGAGAGGCCATCCTGTTGCTTGGATGCGTCGATAGACCAGAGGCCCTTCTTGATCTTTCTCAATTCCTGATTTGTGATTCTGTTGCGTGGTCAGGATGTGGACCTCGTGGCTTTGGTTGCAAAGAGCAACCGCGAGCTTATGAGTAAAATCGCCAACCCCTCCTTCCATCGGAGGATACTCACCTGTCACCATACTAATGCGCATTTTAACCTTCCATTTGGTAGGATTGAATCCGTCAGGATGACGTACGGATGTGAGGCTTCATCCACTACATTGTATATGATTGCGCGCGATTCTCCAGAGTTGGATGCAGATTTGGAGATAGCAGGTCTTTCTAGAACGAAAATGACGTTGGGCCGGTTGCTCAGTCACTTGGGTTCAGTATAATTGACGGCATGTGAACGGAGTCCGAGTATCCGTGTTATCGTCGATGATGCGAACACAAATGATTAGCCTTCAGGAGGAGACGCTATGAGACCAGAGATTTTTGCCCTGATCACAGCGATGGCTTGGGGATTTGGGGGGTACTTCGAGAAACGAGGGCTTCACCTCGGCAATCTGACCCCACAGGTTGGCATTACGATTCGTACAGCGGTTGCCCTGGTGATTCTGGGCATTGTCAGCTTTCCCCAGTGGAAATCGATCCCCCAGGCAGGACCTAAAGCGCTGTTGATGATGGTCATCGGCGGCGGCGTGATCGCCGGATCGGTGGGTATGTTGTCCTTCTATGCGGCGATCCACGGTGCTGATTCGCTAACCCAGGTGATGCCGATTGCCTTTACCTCACCGCTGTTCAGCACGATAATGGGAGTCCTCTTTCAGACCGAGAAACTGAAATGGCAGAACGTTCTGGGTATGGCTTTGACCATTGGCGGTATCGTGGTGCTGACGACGTCTTCGAAGTAAGTGATCTTGCCTTTGAGATGGCTTGACGTCTGGTGATTGCGTATTACAATGATATGTATGATAATATTAAACTATATGCTCTAATTTTACCCACTGATTTCAGGCCTATCGGTGGATTCCTTGATGAGGAGGGAATTTTATGCCTGCTGTCGAAGTGAAATCTGGCATTCACTGGATTGGTGTCAATGATCGGACTACAGACCTGTTTGAGGGACTCTGGCCCATTACAAGTGAAGGGGTCTCCTATAATGCTTACGTGATCGAGGATGAAAAGAACGTCCTGATCGACGCGGCAAAAGACATCAAAGGTGATGCGCTTCTGGATCAGATTGCTCAGGTCGTCGATCCTTCCGCGTTGGATTACATTGTGATCAATCATATGGAGCCGGATCACACGGGTGTGATGCGCACGTTGCGCCGCATTGCACCTGAGACGGAGCTCCTCTGTACGAAGCGAGCGGCTGAGATGCTGGAGCGCTATTATCAGATCACAGATCGGATTCACGTCGTTAGCGATGGGGAGACGCTTGATCTCGGTAAGCATGAACTTCATTTTGCGATGACCCCGATGGTTCATTGGCCCGAAACGATGGTCACATTCGAGGCGAAACAGGGTGTGTTGTTCTCGTGTGATGCCTTTGGTGGCTATGGCGCTCTTCAGGGGACGGTGTTTGATGATCAATGCACGAACCTGGGTTTCTATGAAAGGGAAGCCCTACGCTATTACGCAAACATCGTAGCGCTCTTTGCCCGTCCGGTTCTCCGAGCTATCGACAAGTTGGTGGATCTGGATATCAACGTGGTAGCTCCCTCTCATGGACTCATCTGGCGCGAGAACCCGCAACGCATTATTGAGCTTTATCAGCAATGGGCTACCTATGCGATGGAGGGGCCGGAGGTAGGGATCACGCTCCTCTACGGCACGATGTACGGCAATACGGAGCGGATGGTTGAGGCGGTAGCCTCCGGGGTTGGTGAGGCCGGTGTGCCTTTGAATATCTTTGACGTGCGACACATCCATGCTAGTTATATCCTTCCCTCGTTGTATACTAAGAGTGGGGTGCTGATTGGAGCTCCGACCTATGAGGGTGGGTTGTTTCCGCCTATGGCTCACGTCCTGGATATCGCGGAGCGGAAACGAATTCGATCCCGTAAACTCAGCTATTTTGGCAGCTTTGGATGGAGCGGTGGGGCCAGACGAGAGATCATCAAGTGGGCAGAATCCCTGGCGTGGGACCTTGTTGAACCCTCATGGGAGTTCCCTGGAGGTGCGACATCCGAGGAAATGGAAAAAGGTAAGGCGCTGGGTTATGAGTTCGCTCAGATGTTGAAGAATGAAAGTTAGATGAGGCGCCGGTAAACGTCATCCGAATTGCTCTGAACGGCTGAGGGACCCGCTCGTGTATTGATGAGAGGGTCCCTTTTATGGTCCATCGGAACTGACACAAGCTTGCCGTGCAGGAATTGTCTAGCTTTAAGTTTGACTTTGCCGAAGTTGTTGACCTGCCGTTTTTAGGAAAGGCGGCGCCAAGCCTCGGCTAGATAGTTCGCTATATCACCGGCCACAATGCCCGCGGTTCCAATCTCGTCTCTGGCTATCTCGCCGGACAGTCCGTGAAGGTAGGCCCCGGCGACCGCTGCTTCAAAGGCGGGTAATCCTTGAGCCCGCAGCGCCACAATCGATCCGGCAAGCACGTCCCCGGTGCCCGCTGAACTCAGACCCGGATTTGCAAACGGTAAGAGAACCGGCTGGCGTTCAGGGGCCGCAACGACCGTGAATGCGCCTTTGAGGACGACGACCTGTCGCCAGTTCCGGGCCCACTTGGTGGCGGCCTGGAGCCTATCCGCTTGGATTTCGCCAACAGGCCTTTCGGTCAGTCGCGCCATCTCGCCAGGATGTGGCGTCAGCACTGAGTTTTCCGGGAGGTGATGGTGCCATCCGGTTATCTCGCTGAGCAAATTCAAGCCGTCGGCATCTATCACTAGCGCAGGAAGCTTATCAGACTTTGGTTTTTCTCGATTTGATGACTGAATGAATCCGGTGTTTCTCCGCTTGACATCGAGGTTGAACAGGGTTGTCAAAAAGCTCTTGGTCTCCGGTGTGCTCCCAAGTCCGGGCCCGATCAGCATTGCATTGTAGCCCTCGAGTTCTTCTTTGAGCAGCGGTGCCGCGTGTTCGTTAATGACGCCCAAGGAGTGGGGCAGGAGCAGATAGGTTGACTCAGGGACTGCCGACACTATTGCAGGATGCAAGTTGCTAGCGACCGCAAGGGTGACCAATCCGGTTCCGCCACGCAGGGCAGCTCTGGCCGAAAGAATCGCAGCCCCGGTGTAGTTAGCCGAGCCGGCTACGATCATCGCCTTCCCGAACGTGCCTTTATGGGCATCGAGGGGCCGGCGCGGCAGCCATGCTCGGACCATTGCTGAGGTCGCGACCTGTGGGCCGCTCTCTATGTGGACATCCTCGGGAATACCGATATCCGCAACGACAAGCTCTCCGACGTTCGCGGCACCCGGGAGCCGTAAATGGCCCCACTTGGGGAGGGCAAAGGTCACAGTCAGATGGGCTGAAAGCGTGTTTTCATCGATTTCCCCGGTGTCAAAATCCAAACCTGAGGGGCCGTCGACGGCGACTAGGTAGGGGCGGTCTGGGCTACGGGGTGGGATCTTTTGCAGGGACGTAAGTGGCGCGTCGTGGGACCTTTGGAGTTCGTTCGATACCACCCTGATTACTGCTTCAACGGTTCCTCTAAGTGGAGGCGTCGCACCGGTGCCCAACAGGGCATCGATGATGACATCGGCCTGGCGTGTCAGCCTGCGTAGATTGTTCGCGTTCTCGTCCTGACCGGCTATCAACATTGCGACGCCGTGCTCGCGGGCTGCCTTGAAGACTGGGTCCTCCTCGATATCGCGGCTTCGTGACAAATAAGCCGTCACCGCTGCTCCCGCGTCCTTCAGGTGCCGGGCAGCTACCAGACCATCCCCCCCGTTGTTGCCTGGTCCCACCAACACCAGGACTTGGGTATCCGTTATAGATACCCGCTGCATAATGGCCTCAGCGAGCCCCAGCCCAGCTTCTTCCATCATCTGATGATAGCTGTGTCCTTTGCCATCTGTATTGGCTTCTAATGTTTGCATTTCCGAAACTGATGCAATTCGCATAACGCTCTATCACTCCTTCGAACTTGGGTCAGTCCTCGCCGATCAATTCGGTCCAGGCCCCGTGAATACCTTCCTCGGTGACACCGTAGTAGACACGGATTTTGTGCCCATTTCTCTGGGCTAAATCATATCGAACGCGAGACCGGTATTCCCGTTCTTTCCAGATACCTATATCTCGATACCATTGAACCTGCCCCGGCTTGATCGGATTGTTCTCCGTTTGCTCGATGGCGTATCGCCAAAGGTGCCGAGCTGATCGCTTAGTGACATTGCTCACCAAGTTTCCGTTGCGGAGGTCTCTCATGGTATAGTAGCGGGTTCCGTTGCGCTCCTCGATTTCTGCGATCTCGACCCCGGTACGGGGAGGCGTAATCTGGTGTTGGGGCATCCTCTGAGGTTGCGCGTGATGATTCTTAGTCTCAGTCGGTGTCTCAATCGATGCTGCCTCACCATTCGGGACGAATTCATCGTGCGTCCATCCGGCTGGTTCTTCCGTAGACCTTTGTCCCCTCCTGACGAGTTCGACAATCTCATCCCGAACCGCCGGTGTGGTCTCGGCTTCACTCCGGATGTAGATTTCACTCTCATCCATTGCGTAGGGCGGCGTGAGCCCGCGAGGAACCACGATTCGGACGATTTTGATCCCCTGCGTCTCTTGGACGTCGGCGTTAATGTCGAGTTTGGGCGTGATTCGTTCCTGAACCAAGCGATGGAAAAGATTGACGACCCGGGTCGGGGAAGCTCCCACACCCGTAGGGGACTTGTCGGGATTAGCCGGCACCCCGACGTACAACGTACCGCCGTTGGTATTGGCGAACGCGCAGATATCTGCAACGATCGCGTCCCGGTACCCCCCCCGTCGACTATAGCGTTCGTGGAATTCCTGGACAATGTTGGGCCCCTCTTCTCGGGCGACCTGGATGTAGTCAAAGGGGTGCTTGGCCCGGTAGGGGCGGGTGAGAGCGAAATCGTCGTTGAGGAAGACTCCCCTTAACGCTTCAAAGGTTAGACCCTTCAAGCGGATCTCTGTCACTCGCTCGCCCACGCCCAAGTGGCGGGAGTCGTTGGACTTTCTCTTTAAT
>DAOTTS010000177.1:0-4638 GCA_034437735.1 Anaerolineae bacterium | reverse complement strand
CGCGTGCAGGAGACCCGCTGGCACCGCAACGAGCAGACCGAGCTCCAGCCCGACGGCTGGCTCGTCTGGCGCGCCCCCATCGCCGAACCCCGCGAGATGCTCCCATGGGTGCGGGGTTGGGGCGGGGACGTCCGCGTGCTGGCGCCGGAAAGCCTACAGAGAGAGGTCGTCAAAGAGGTGAAGAAGATGGCGCTGTTATACGAGGTCGGGGATCTCAAACCCTCCCCGCTGTTTCATCGACTCTGGTCGAAAACCAGCCGCCACACGCAGCGGACCCACCCGCTGATCTGCCACATGATTGACGTGGGCGTCGTCGCCCGGGCACTGTGGGACCAAGTTTTCACCGAGAGTTTCCGCTCGCACATCGCGTCGATCTTGGAATTGGAACCCGACCAAGCCGGTGCCTTGATCGCGTTCTGGGCAAGCCTGCACGACCTCGGCAAGGCAACGCCGGCCTTCCAACGGAAGCACCCACCCAGCGAGGCAGAGCTCCGGGAAAACGGCCTCCAGTTCCCGAAACCCTATGGCAACGCTCGATTCTATCACGGCACGGCTACAACCCGCATCCTCCCCGGTGTTCTGACCGCTGAGACAGGGACTACCCGCCCCCTTGCCGTTGCTGTGTCACGAGCCGTGGGTGGGCACCACGGCACGTGGCCGATCTCCCAGCAAACACGGAGCCTGAAAAGCTTCCGACTTGGGGACGCTGGGTGGGAGGGCGTTCGCCAAAGCCTTGTGGCGCAGTTGACCGAGGTTTTCGACCCACCCACAGTGACCGATCTCAACAAATCCAAAGAGCAACAGAACACGGTCTGGACGCTCCTTTCCGGCCTCACGTCGGTGGCCGACTGGATGGGGTCGATGGTGGAGTACTTCCCGTTCGTCGATCTACCCATCGACGTCGACGCGTACGCAGAAACGGCAGCCGCACAAGCAAACTACGTCCTGGCCGATCTCAATTGGACGGGGTGGCACGCCCCATCGGAGACCCGCTCGTTCGCCGAGCTCTTCCATCTGCCCACCCCACGCCCGATGCAGGCCAAAGCCATCGAATTGGCCCACGAGGTCAGCGAGCCCGCGCTCGTCATCATCGAAGCCCCCACCGGCGTGGGAAAAACGGAAGCCGCGCTCTATATGGCCGACACCTGGGCGGTCACGTTACACCAGCGCGGGATGTACGTCGCGATGCCGACGATGGCAACCAGCAACCAGATGCACAATCGGGTCTCAACGGTCTTACGGGATCGGTATCCCGAGGTCAACATCTCCCCCTTACTGGTCCACAGCCAGGCGCGGTGGATGCAGGAGGGTCTCCCATCCGAGATGAACGTCGGCGATGAAGATGAGGGCGAAGCGGTCGAGGCGATGAGTTGGTTCTTACCAAGGAAACGCAGCTTGCTGGCGCCCTTCGGCGTCGGCACTGTGGATCAGGCCTTTATGAGTGTCCTGCAGACGAAACACTTCTTCGTCAGGCTCCTGGGTTTGAGCCACAAGACGCTCATCTTCGACGAGGTTCACGCCTACGACACCTATATGTCGACCCTCTTCCAACGCCTGCTAGGATGGCTCCGAGCCGTAGGGACCAGCGTCATCATCCTGTCGGCGACGCTCCCGGATAAGACGCGCCGCGAACTCATCGCGGCCTATGCCGGGGAGGACGTCTCCCCCCCAAACGTGGCGTATCCTGCCATCACCTGGGCCGTTGAGGGTCAGGCCGAGTCGATCCCCATAGCCGCACCGGAGCGTCGGACGATCCATCTGGGATGGCTGTCGCGCTCGCCCGAGGCCATCGCAGCCCATCTCGACGCCGCGCTCACCGAAGGAGGCTGCGCGGCGGTCATCTGCAATACCGTTCGGCGGGCCCAGGAGGTGTATCAAGCCCTCCACACCTCCGAGACCTGGTCGGAGGAGGAGATCACCCTTTTCCACGCCCGCTTCCCCTTCGGGTGGCGGCAGGAGATCGAGGCGGACGTCCTGACGCGCTTCGGCAAACGGGCCACCCGGGAGAACGGACAGCGCCCCAAACGGGCCGTCGTGGTCGCTACGCAGGTGATCGAACAGAGTCTGGATCTCGATTTCGACGTGATGATCAGCGATCTAGCCCCCGTCGACCTACTCATTCAACGGGCCGGCCGCCTGCACCGTCACAACCGGCCTGACCGCTCACAGCCGCTTGCACGTCCACACCTCTGGATCACCCAACCGGACGTGACAAACGGCATGCCGGATTTCGGCGCCGACGCGTTCGTCTACGAGGCCTACGTACTCTTGCGGTCGTACGCAGAGATGGAGAGCCGGGACCGATGGATCTTGCCGGACGAGACGACCGCCTCTATCGAAGCCGTCTATGGAGACGAGGAGCCGGATGCGCCCCATCTAGCGGCAGCCCTGATCGAAGCCCGGCAGGCGATGACCCGCCACGAGTGCGAGGACGTGGACGACGCCCGGCAGCGCCTGATCGCCGAACCCGAAGACCGAAGTCTTATGAAACAGACAAACGCCGCACTCAGCGAGGACGCTCCGGAAGTCCACCGCGCCCTGCAGGCCCTGACGCGGAAGGGGGCCCCGTCGATCTCCATCGTATGTCTCCACCGTGTTGGAGATACACTCAACACCCAGCCCAACGGTCAGGGCATGCCGGTCGACCTGACCCAGAAACCCACAAGCGATCTCACGCAGGCATTGGTCGCGGTAACCCTCCGTCTCTCTCACAGAGGGATCTTCTGGCACCTGCTGGACAACGTGCCGGCTCCCTCCGGATGGCGCAACCATACCCTGCTTCAGCACTATCGCGCGCTCGTCTTCAAAGACGGCGTCTGTCCTTTAGAAGGATCTTCCTATACACTATATCTCACCCCATCACTTGGCTTAACTGTCCAAAAGGAGGCATCATGACACCTGAGTTCAATCTGATTGATCGCCCGTGGATCCCCTGTGTGCGGAAGGACGGCACACCCGAAACTCTGAGCCTGCGGGAAACATTCGCCCAGGCCCACAAACTGCGCGCACTGTCGGGGGACAATCCCCTGGAGACGGCCGCGCTGCACCGGCTGATGCTGGCCCTGCTCCATCGAGTCTTCGGCCCTCACGATGAGGACGCGTGGATGGATCTCCGGTCCGAGATGTCTTTCGACACGGCGACACTTGAGGATTACTGGGATTGCTACCATTCACGCTTAGGACTCTTCGATCCCGATCATCCCTTCTACCAGACCGAGGACGACCGGGTCAAACACAAGCCGCCCAACAGTCTGATCCTGGATCTGGCGTTCGGCAATAAGGGCACGCTTTTCGATCACCACACGGACGATCAAGCCGCGTCACTCTCACCGGCCAAAGCGGCCCGGGCGTTGGTGACTCTCCAGACTTTCGGACTGGCCGGTCTGAGCGGCATCCGGGGCGACACCTTCACCGACGGCCCCTGGACCCGTGGCGTCGTCTTCCTCATCCAGGGTGACAACCTTCACGAGACGTTGGTGCTCAACGCGTTGAGCTATCCAACCCGCGACGACATCTTCCTGCACCACGAAGCGGACCGGCCGGCCTGGGAGATGGACGATCCCTTCGCGCCCGATCGCACGCGCCCACTGGGATACCTCGACTACCTGACCTGGCAGAACCGCCGCATTATGCTCTTCCCCGAGGAAACAGAGGATGGCGTCCGGGTGACCGAGATGACGATGGGGCCAGGCCTGCGTCTGGACAGGGACGTCCTCGACCCGATGCACCACTATCGCATCGACGATAGCCGAGGCTATCTTGTGATGCGCTTCAACGAAGAGCGCGCCCTGTGGCGTGATAGCGCGGCGATCTTCAAACTGCACAGCCACGAGGATCGACCCCCGCGCACGTTCGGATGGCTGGCGGAACTCATCGACGATGGATACCTCGATCCCGAGGGCACGCGCCGCTATCTGGCCCTGGGGATGGCCAACAGCCGGGCCCGGGTCGATTTTTACCGCGGCGAGCGGCTTCCCCTCCCCATGGCTTACCTGACCCCCGAGGGCGAACGGTTCACAGAGCACTTACAAACAGCCATGGAGACTGCCGAGTTAGCCCGCAGGCAGCTCTGGGGCGCCGCGCGGACGTTAGCCACGTACGTGTTAGTCCCGCAGGCCGACGCGGAGGAGGCCCACCAGCCATCGCGTGAGGATATGGACAAGCTGACCGCGCAGTGGGCCGTGGAGCGCGACTACTGGGTGCAACTGGAGATCCCATTCTACGATCTGGTGGAAGGACTGCCCAATGACGTAGAAACAGCCCTCGACACATGGCACGACACCGTGCGGCGCGTCGCCTGGGAAGCCTTCGACTACGTCGCCGGTCAGGTGGAGCACGACCCGCGCAATCTCAAAGCCGCCGTCCGAGGACGCGGCCAGTTGGCAGCCGGACTAAAGAGAGTATTGCTCTAGAAGCAGTATCTCTTTCAGAATCGTCATGGGATACATCAGCAGTCAATAAGAGGTATGACGTATGAAAAGCCATCACACAATAAAATACGTGTGTTACGCTTTTAGCGGGTTAGATGTATCTTCTCAATTTTCCGGGGTAACGTGAATTCTAATATGATTCTAGCATTACTCTAACTCGATTCAAATAGAGTGGGAGTAAGCTGGTAGAGAATTGATTTTCCGGTGA
>DAOTTS010000176.1:0-21750 GCA_034437735.1 Anaerolineae bacterium | reverse complement strand
GTTGAGCCTGGGCAATTGGCTTGCCGAGTAGTAGCGGTAGTGGGTGAAACGGTCCACCTCCGCCGGCTCGAGCAGGCCGATCGAATCGTAGTAGCGCAACGTTTTCACAGTCACTTGGCTGAGCTTTGAGAATTCACCGATTTTGAACACGCGTATCCTCCAACTTGATTAGACAGAAGGCCCTCTGTGAGAACTCCCCCTTGGAAGTTCTTACCCCTATCATACAGTCTCCCGTAAGGGGAGAGTCAAGGCCCAAACAGGAATTTTAAGATAACGCGGACGAACGTGCATCCTCCAGGATCCGGCGGAGGCGCCGGACAACCTCAGGATGGGTCTCGGCGACGCTCGCAAACTCGTGCGGATCCTCGTGCAGATCGTAAAGGAGCGGGGGATTTCCTGACGCCACCACCAGCTTATACCGCCCATCGACGACCATCCGCCAATCGCCCAGGCCGCAGACCACAACCTCGCGATGGCGATCGGTCCGCCCCTCCAGCAGATCGCGCAGCGACCGCGACACCCATCTATCGTGGGGGGAGCCAGAGGGGAGCTCAGGCAGCGGCTCCATCCCCGCATACGCCAGGAAGGTCGCCGTCAGATCGTGCAGGCTGACCAGCGCCTCGCTCGTCACCCCCTCGCGGACGCCGGGCCCCGCCACAATCATCGGGATCCCGCTGGACGGCGTGTACCACGTCCCCTTGCCCCAGCGGTTGTGATCGCCCAGCATCTCACCATGGTCGCTGGCGTAGACGATGAGCGTGCGGTCCAGCTCGCCGCGCGCCCGCACGGCGTCAATGAAGCGCCCCACCTGCCGGTCGATGTTCTCGATCATGGCCGCGTAATGCTGCCGGTTGCGCTGGTGATCCTCCGCGCTGTAGCGCGGCTGCGTGTTCTCCAGCGGCATCGGGAACGGCACGTCCGCCCACGCGTCGTGCATCCGCTGCGTCACGTCCATCGGACCGTGCGGCCCCGTGAAATTGATCACCAAATGCCAGGGCCGATCCTCGGGGAAGTCGCGCAGGAAGCGCAACCCATTCTCGGCAATCCAATTGTCGCAGTACGCGTCCTCAGGCAGCGCCGTGACGTAGGCATTGCGGTGCGCCCGGCTCTCCGCGTGCTCCTGCACGTAGATCTCAGCCAACCCCCGCTGCTGCAAGACGTGGAGATACGGACCCTTGGGCCGGCCCGCCGCCCGGTACGCGGCGCTGCCGTCCATCTTGCCCTCGTTGTCGATCCCTTCGGTGAACCCCCACTCGGTGAGCAATCGGGAGCCGTCCAGGTGCCAGTCCAACTCCGCCTTGGGCGACGCCAGGTCCTTATGGAGATCGAACTTGCCCACCCCGCCCACACGATAGCCGGCATCGCGCAGCCGCTGGTAGTACGTCGGCAGGTCCAGCGGGTAGTTCTCGCGGTTGCTCGGCACGCGGCATCGCTCGTAGTCCCAGCCGGACGCCAGGCACGCCCGCGCCGGCGCGCAGAGCGGCGACGGCGTGAACGCGTTGACAAACTGCATCCCCGACGCAGCCAGCCGGTCCAGGCTCGGCGTGCGCAGCGGCAGATCCGGATTGACGCCCAGCCAGTCGGGCCGGTGCTGATCCGGCAAGAAGAACAAGAGATTCGGTTGTGTTGAAGCCATCGATTCCCTCCGTAGTCATGGTTCCTGTTAGGCTCGGAGCCACCGTCCCCGGGGGCGACCTCCCCGAACCCAAGATGCATTCACCTTACCAATCCTCACGATCCCACCACCATCCGAACGACCAAGAAGACCAGCATCCCCACCAGCCCGCTCAGATAGATCCACCGGACGTACCGCCGCCGGGCCGCCGTCTCGCGCGATGCGACCAACCAGGTCGTCCCCATCAGGATGCCCAGATCCATCACCGCCAGCGAGCGCGAGCCCATCGCGCGGTCGCCCTCCATATCCAGCGCGTCGGCCGCGATCTCCTCGCCCAGATCGATGAGCATCCCGATCACCGCAAAAAACCAGACCAATCGCTGGAACGGCCGCCCCACCGCGACCCCATCGAAGACGAAGGTCATCCCGACGGAAAAGCTGACCATCCCATTGCCCAACAGCCCGGTCCGCTTGAACCGCCAGTTGTAGAGAAAGCCCACCACGCCCACGCCGACCGCCAGCAGCAGCGCGGGCACGCCGAGCATCGCACTGGCGATCAACCCCAGCACGGTCAGTACGACGGAGAATCCGATCACCTCCTACCATAGTCTTTACCCTTCTCCAGATCTTACATCCAGCTTCTTCCATCGGCGCGGGAGATTCCGTTATCCCGATGTTCAGAACCCCCAACCCGGAGAAAGTGGAGGCATCCCTCAGGCCCCATCGTCACACCCACCTATGGGGCGAGGCATTCCTGCGCCCAAATTCATTCCTCCACCGACCCCAAACGTCCGAGGCTGCCCAAAAACCGGAGTTGAGCGCGGGAATGCCTCGCCCCTACAGCGTCACCCATTCGTGGATTCGTTTCCGATTCGTGGTCGGCCCGCCCCCTTCACACCCGAGCACCGTCAACGCCTTTTCCCTTGCGATATACAATAGAAACGGCACCATCGAACCTTGCAAATCCAAAAATCAGTATACCTTATCCAGGTGAGGGGGCGAAATCGTTCTCCCAACCCTCAATCCGGACCCCCACCGGTTGTAAAAAATGCGCCCATCCCAACCTTCAAACTATCCCATACAAAATCGGATAGCTGCGACCTTCATCGCCCCCGTCGAGCGCGTCGTTTCCGGTATAATGAACTCAGAAACACCGAATAGAGGGGAGACGTGGGATGATCAAGACAGGGTTGGTGTGGATCGCGGGGTATCTCTTGGGGTCGCTGCCGCCGGGTTTATTGTGGGCCTGGATCGCGCGGAAGATCGACGTGCGGCGGCACGGCAGCGGACGTACGGGGGGCACCAACGTCTGGCGCTCCGCCGGGTTCCCAGCCGCGCTGATGACGGCGATTTTTGACGCGCTCAAGGGCACGGCGGCAGTCGCGGTGGCCCGCTGGGTTGGACTCTCCCCGTGGGGCCAGGCGGTAGCGGGGACGATGGCCGTCGTCGGGCACAACTACTCGGTCTTCCTCGGGTTCGACGGGGGCGCCGGCACCGCCACGAGCGTCGGGGTGACCGCCGCCCTCTGGCTGCCCAGCCTGCCGATCCTGCTGGTCTCCGGCACGGCGGTGGGGCTGCTGGTCGGGCACGCGTCGGTCGCGTCGATCGTGGTGGCCCTGATGCTGCCGGTGCTCCACCTGCTGCACGGATCTGTCCCGCACGCCGTGGGCTTCGGGCTGCCGGCAATGGCGCTCACGCTCTGGGCGCTGCGTCCCAACATCGGGCGGCTCTTCAAGGGGGAGGAGCGGTTCCTGCCCATCTACCACGAGAAACCGCCGCTGATCAAGCTCTCGCACCACTCCAGCGACCGGAGCACCGGATCGTGAACGGCTTCGGAGGCTTCGCGCGCCGTCACTACACGAGCCTCGGCGCCCTGGTCGCCGACGTCCGGGCGATCGTTGCCCGCCGCAAGGAGATCCGCGCCCTGATGCGGGACGAGATCCTCGATGGGGCGTTCCGCGAGCGGCTGATGTTGGTGGTCACCGGGGTGAACGCCTGCCGGTACTGCTCGTACGCCCACGCCCGCGAGGCGCTGGCCGAGGGGATCACCCAGGACGAGATCGAGGATCTCAGCGAGGGCACCCTGGCGGGCAGCCCGCCGGATCAGATGCCGGCGCTGCTCTACGCCCAGCACTGGGCCGAAGCAGACGGCGACCCCGATCCGACAGCCAGAGAGACTGTCGTGAGCCGCTACGGCACGCAGAAGGTCGAAGCGATCGAGCTGGCGCTGCAGATGATCCGGATGGGAAACCTGTCGGGCAACACGCTGGATTACGTGCTGTACAAGATCTCCGGCGGGCGCTGGGGGGCGTGAACAGCGGGTCGAGAGTTCAACGGGAAGAGCCCAGAGGTTTCCGACCAATGAGCCTCGCACGCTTGAGTTCTGCCTACAGATCCGGACGTAAATAACTAAACATTTCCAAGACGCCCATGGAAACGGAGAATCTCTTTAGTTATTCATGACCAGATCCATAAACCTTGGGGCTCTACGGCTGCATAACCTACGGTTGACCTTCGCAGCGCTTGAAGCACAATAACCCTAAATGACGTGACGAAGAAAGGACGACCTCGTATGCACATCGCGTTTTTGAATCCGCAGGGGAATTTCGATCCCGACAACAGTTACTGGACGGAGCACCCGGATTTCGGCGGGCAGTTGGTCTACGTCAAGCAGGTCGCGCTGGCGATGGCGGAGCTGGGACACACCGTCGACATCCTGACCAGGCAGATCGTCGACCCGGCGTGGCCCGAGTTCGCTGCGCGTTTCGATGCCTATCCCGAGTCCTCGGACGTGCGCATCATCCGCCTGCGTGCCGGCCCGGAATCTTTCCTGCGCAAGGAGCTGCTCTGGCCGCACCTGGTGCGCGACTGGATACCCAACATCCGAGCGTTCTACGAGGAGGAGGGCCGGATGCCCGACGCCTTCACGGCCCACTACGGCGACGGCGGCCTGTCGGGCGTGCTGCTGGAGGACGCAACCGGGATCCCCTTCACCTTCACCGGTCACTCGCTGGGCGCTCAGAAGATGGACAAGCTCGGCGTCACACCCGACAACCTGAAGGAGATGGACGACCACTTCCACTTCGCCCGCCGCATCGTGGCCGAGCGGCTGTCGATGAACCGCTCCGCCGTTAACATCACCAGCACGGAGCAGGAGCGCTTCGAGCAGTACGGACACTACGCCTACCGGGACGCCGTCGACGTCGAAGACGACCGCCGCTTTGAGGTGATCCCACCCGGCGTCAATCTTGCGATCTTCGGCAAGGACGTGCGCAACGCGGATGAGAGAGAGACACACACCCACGTCCGGGCAATGCTCGCCCGAGACCTCAACGAGAGCCGGCAGACGCTGCCCGCCATCATCGCATCCAGCCGCCTGGATCCCAAGAAAAACCACATCGGGCTGGTACGGGCGTTTGCCGGTTCGCCCGAGCTTCAAAAGCTGGCGAATCTGGTGATGTTCACCGGGGCCCTCAACGATCCCTTGCACGACGACTCCGAAGCCAGCAAGACCGAGCAGGCGGTGCTGGCGGAGATCCGGGAGGTGGTCAACGCGCACAATCTCTGGGGCAAGGTAAGCGCCTTCGCGCTGCGAGGCCAGCCGGCCCTGGCGGCGGCCTACCGCTATCTGGCGCGACAGGGCTCGGTCTTCGCGCTGACCGCACTCTACGAGCCGTTCGGTCTGGCCCCCCTGGAGGCCGCGGCGGCCGGGCTGCCCCTGGTGGTGACGGAGAACGGCGGACCCAGCGAGAGCCTCCGTGACGACGACAAGGAGTACGGTGTGTTGGTCGATCCGGAGGATCCCGACGATGTCGCGGACGGGCTGCTGCGGCTGCTGGCTTCATCCGAGACCCGCGATACCTTCGCGCGGCGGGGGCGGCAGCGGGTGCTGGACCGCTACACGTGGGACCGCACGGCGGAAGGGTACCTGACAGCCATCGAGGGCATTGTGGCGGATCCGGACGCCCGGCGCCCGGACGAGCGCCTGCCGATCCACCCTTATTTCCGGGACGCCGATCCCGAGCACGACGTCACGCTGGAGAGGTTGTCAGCGCTCTATTTCGACTAAGCGACCAGTCCCCGGCACTCCGCGAAGTGCGCGGAGTGCCGGGGACTGGGACGGGCTAAGCGTCAAGCACGACGCCGCTGTAAGATCCACCCCACCGCAGCCAACGCCAACAAACCGGCGGACACAAACATGATAACGTTAGGATGTCCGCCAACACGCCAGGCGGTCACGGCAGTCGGTTTCTCAGCAGTGTTCGGGATACCGATCCCCCAAGCGCTGAACGCGTTGACGCCACCGATGGTCACGGTATTGCCACCGGTGTCCAGGGATTGCGAGCCGGGCATCTCCCAAATGCCGTCCGCCCCTGTGTAGCGGAAGCCGCGCAGTTCCCCCTCGTCACTCATAGGAATCCCGGCGACATCGAGCTCCTCATCCTCGTAACAAAGAGTCAGCGTCGCCGTGAAGCCGGTCCCGTCGGCGCTGATACGGTACTGGCGCGGCAGCCCCTCCCCGTTGATCGAGGGGTAGTGCTGCGTGAAGGTGATGACAAGACTACTGACCGTGCCCGTGTTGACGAACGTGACGTCCCCACAGATACCATTACAGAAAGCATACGTCGTGCCGCTGATGGGATCGGTGAGCGTACAGACCATCGGATCACCGTCCACAGCGACGGTGGCTGCATCCTGAGTGACGTCAGACGTGCCGCCGCCAGGCGAGGTATCAATCTCCTCCACCTCATTGTCCGCTGCGATCTCGGCGACGTTGGTGATCAGACCAGCAGGTAGCGGATCGCTCAACACCCCGGTGATCGTGATGACCCCACCGGCACCCGACGCCAGATCGGCAACCTCCCAGACATAAGAGGGCGTCGCACCGGTATCGGTGATCATAACCCCGGCGCTGACCACCGAGGTTACCGTCACGCTGACCGGCAGGGTGTCCGTGAGGACGACGCCCCGTGCTGTTCCCGGCCCGGCATTGGAAAAGGTCAACGTGTAGGTGATGGCATCGCCGGGAGCAGCGGTCGTAGGCACAACCTCCTTGGTCAGCCGAAGATCGGGCGCCAACCGCTCCAGGACGACGGGTCGCCGCTCCCACTCCGTTCCGCCCACGACCAGGTTCTCCCACAACACCGTGTGCGTGGGGGTAAAGGGATCCACCCGGAAGCGCTTGGTGAGGGTCACCGGATCCAAAGCGGCAGACATCGTCCACGTGAGTACGCCCGTGGCGCTGGTCACGCTGCCGGCACCAGGCGTCACCGCCAAGAGGGTCAAATGCCCGCCGATCCAGCGGTCGACCAGGGTAACCGGGGCCTCCGAGGTGATGACGTCCGTGATCGTGAGGAGGTCCCCGGCTTCGACCGCCGTGCGCTGCAACAGACTCCAGGCGACGTCGTTGACGCGCTTCTCCCATACCGGCGCGCCGGCCTCGTAGACCACGGGCGCTAGGTCCTTGGGCACATCAGCGTGATCGAAGAGCGTATTGGCGATCTCGAACCGCGTAACGGGGGGCACCTCGTCCGTAATCTGCACGGTGACGGTGATGGAACCCGCATCGCCGGTCGCCAGGCCATCGGTAAAGACCCAGGTGACGGTCGGATCGCCCGGCGCACCCGGCGTCGTCGGCGCCGGATCGGCACCTTGATATTCCGCTCCATTCGGGAAGCCGGCCTCCACGCGGAACGCGTTCTCGTAGCCGCCGGTGTTGCTGTACGTCAGCGTGTAGGTGACGGTCTCGCCGCCGTGGATCTCCGGCGTCGGGTTTGCAGCAGTCATCGACAGCACCGGCGCCGTCTTGTGGACAAGCACCGGACGGATGAGGGCATTGCCTCCCCCGATCTGCAGGGCCTCGCCCAGGACAGTCTGGGGCCAGGAGCAGGTTCCGACGGTGAAAACCTTGGTAAGTGTGATGGGGCCGGACGTTCGGGATAACGGAGATGGCCCAGCGCTCATCGTCAGCATCCCCGGTACAGAATCATCAACAGTGATGGTAATAGGATCCACGGTCCAATCCGCTAATGCCAATTCGGATGTAAGCCACGTCTCGACGAGTGAAAAAGAGTCATCGACTGTGATAACGTCCGTCACCGTGAAGGTATCATAAGTCTCCAGGGTAAGGGAAAACGTAGACGACCATTCAACCGGTCCGTCGCCGCCGTCGATCGTCTTGATCCAACCGGCAGCAGCCTCGCTCACTATCTCGAAGGTCGTCGTGACATCGTCGGCAAGCTCGCCAACGTGGTTGTAGATACCGTCCCAGATGGGAATCTCCGTAGCCGCCGGTAGCGACTCGGAGATGTAGACGTAGACGTCGACCTCCCCGCCGTCCCCTGTCGCCAGATCGCCGACGTCCCAGCGCGCCCAGGTGCCGTCCATCGCCCTGTCATCCGGCTCAGGGTCGGCATAGACCATAGGTGCGGTGACGGGGAAGGTGTTGGTGATCACGACGTCGTTCTCAAAACCGCCGGTGTTCGTGTAAGCGAGCGTGAAGTTGGCGACGCCGCCCGCATAGACCAGTGGTTGATACGTGCTGGTGATGCTCAACTGTGAGGCGAGCTTTGTCACGGTGAAGGGCCGCTGTTCCACAAATGGCGTTTCGGCATCAATGGTAAGATGTTCCGAGACGACCGTCCCGGCCCAGGTGGATGGCTGCGTCCAGAACTGCTTCGTGACGGTGACCACGTCCGGCGTCGCACTGTCGCCGGTGACGGTCAGCGCACCGGTGGCGGTGACGACCGCCGCCAGCGGTGGCTCGACGCTCACACCGGTGAGCAGAAGCCGGTCGACGTCCCAAAGCTCGGTGAGTGTGAAACGTTCCGAAGCCGTGATCACATCCGTGACCTGGAACGTACTCGACGTCTCCGTGGTCACCGTCAGGCCGGACGACCACGATGTGCCATCCACAATTTTCTCCCATCCGGGCTCAGCCGCTGTCGCATTCGGCGCATCACAGCGGGTCGTCTTGTCGCTGTCGAAGTCGGTGACCCAGACCTCCGCTTGCCCCTCAATAAAGGTAACGCCGGTGTTGTAGCCGCCCGCGCCGGAGCAGTCGAACGACTTGACAGGAGAATCAACGAGATTCATGACGCCACCGTTGCATGTGAGATCCGTAAGCACAAGGGTAGTGGTATCCCAGCTAGAGTGATAGAGCACCCGATTCTCAGCGTCGTAATCGATGCCCAGATTGTCGTCTGTGGCATTATAAATAGGGATTGTGCACGTCGCGACCGTGTGCCAGGAGTTGGGCGTCCACCACACACCCGTTTTCTGCAACGCGATCTCATAGACCACGTTATCGTCGTAGGCAGCCGTCGCGAAATAACGCGTCGGCGAGCCCGGCACCACGGCGATGTCGATGATGCTGTCGATCTCAGAGCCGTCGCTGCTGTCGTTACTGCCCACTTCGTCGTCCATCTCCCATGCGTTGAGGATGGTACCGTCAACGTCGATCTCCACGATGTTGTCATCACTGTAGGAGAGGTCACCGTTGTAGTCCGGCAAGAAGAAGGTCCCGGTTTCGTAGTCGTATCCGGCGCCGGTACGGTTGTCAAGCTGCCAGGGCCAGCCGGCGTTCTCCGTGGAAAGGGCAAAGGAATAGACCACGGTACGCTTAGGCGTCCCCCGAAGCTCCACGTCGTAGACGGTAGGATTGTGTGTACTGGATTGACTCTCATGGGCGTACCGGACGAGGTCCTGGTCAGGATCGTAGACCATACCGATCGTGGAGTACGACCAGGTATTGGTAAAGACCTCCTCCGTATCTCCCGCGGCATTAAGTGTGAAGAGCGGAGGACTTGGGTCCTTTTTGGACGCGACCTTGGCTGCACTCAGCGCAGGATCAGGTGGGGAGCCGGCAGCAAGAAGATGGCGAACGGGATAGGCACTTACAAAGACAGAGGTCACCACAAGAAGAAGAGAGGTTATAATCAGGGTGAGCATTAAGACAGGCCAACGCCGGGACAACGATGCGACCTTCGGTTTCATCATGCACCTCGATTTCCGCTATGAGCGCGTAGTAGGGATCATCGCCCCACTATATCACGATCACCCCGCCACACAAAGCGGACAGTCACATGTCGAGGTGTCTCAAAAGCGTGGGAAGCAGGGCCCCCCAATCGTAGCGGCGGGCGAACGCCTGGGCGCGCTGCTCCCAGACCTCCCGCGCCTGAGGATGGCGCGCGAGATCGATGCACGCATCGGCGAAGGCATCCGGACTATCGGCAAGGAGCATCGCTCGGTCAGCCTGATCGAAGCCCTCCGCACCCAGCGTGGTGGAGACGATGGCCTTGCCCATCGCGGAGGACTCCAACAGCTTGAGCCGGGTGCCGCCCCCCACCTGTAAAGGCACGACGTAAACCGTCGCCGCCCGGATGTAGGGACGGGTGTCGGGCACCGATCCGGTGATCGCAATCCCCGGCTCATCCTGAAGTGGGGTCAAACGGGCGTGGGGATGTCGCCCTACAATCGTAAAACTGGCATCGGGCAGCGCCTCGCGCACCCTCGGCCAGACCTGCCGGGCAAACCAGAGGACCCCGTCGACGTTGGGCCGGAAGTCCATGGTCCCGGTAAAGACAAACGCCGGTTGAGCCAGGGGGACGCTCGCCTCAAACTCAGCGTATGCTTCGATGTGCAGCCCGTTGGGCATCACCAGGGGGTCGACGCCCGGGGCGATCGCCCGCAGCGCATCGGCATCATCCTGCGAGACGGCAACGACGAGATCCGCCCGCCGGCAGATCTGAGCTTCGTAGCGCCGGAGTCGGCGCCACTGCACCTCCGAATAAGCCGCGCCCAGCCAGCGGCGCGGGCGGCGCCAATCGGTGCGCGCGGCGCGCTTCTGGAGCAGATATTCGCAGTTGTGATCGTCGAAGACGATCCGTAACTCGGGGGCAACCCGCCGGGCTACGTCCATATAAGGCGCGAGCTCGAAGCCCTCGACAATCAGCCAGTCAAAATGGAAACGGGTCAGCCAGTCCCGCAGGGTCTGCGCGAAGGCCGGGTCAGCCAGGCGCATCGCCAGATCGGGCTCCGAGGTCGTCAGGAGATCGCGCAGACGCTCGCCCATGCTTCGTTGCGGCTGGGGATGGGCTGCAAACCGGACGAGCGCTTCAGTAAGTGGCGGCTCCAGTGCCTCCGGACTCGTCGGCTGGTCGGGGGCGGCAAACGACAACAGGGAGAGCTGATGGCGGGCGCCGAGCCCTTTCACAATGCCCCAATTGCGCAGCGCCGTGCCCTGGCGCGGCGGATAGGGAATCTGAGGCGTCAGATCGAGGATGGCAGCCATGCGAATGGATCCCGAGCTCAGCGCAGCCGCAGCCGCGTGATGGCCGATCCGGCCGCCATCGCGATGTGGAGCAGTCTCAGCAGGATGCTTCCCAGGCCCCATATCCCCGCAACCGGCAGCAGACCGAGGCTGATGAGAAGCGACGGGAGCGCGCCTACGATAATACCCCCCGCGATGATCCACCAGAGATGCTGCCCGTAGCGGCGACCGACCAGTCGCCACGCCGCCTCGGTAATCAGGGTGCCCGCGAGCGGGGAGAGAAAGAGAACGAACCACCAGCTCCCCAAGGTCGGGATCAGGCTGGCGATGGCCCCGAGGACCAATGACGTCAGCGCCGCGACCGCATAATCGCGCGGCATCGCTTTCTCAAAGCGGCGCTTACGGTTCCTCTGGCAATCGGGACAGATATAACCCACCGGCGTCCGCTGGGCGCACTTCACACAGATCGGGGTGTCACATCGATAGCAGCGGAGGTTTGTTTCGGTGTTGGGATGCCAGTGGCACGTCAGTACCGTCTCCTCGTGGTCACCCTGTGGAACGGTCGTCGTGAAGGACGGATCCGGCACGCGCACACTCCTTATTCCCCGTTGCGGGGCATCAGGCGCTCGACCAAACTCCGGTAGAAGTCGCCGCGGCTCCGGAGGCGAAGAAAGGACCCCTTGAGATGACTGCGCTCGATGCGCACAAGGTCGCCGTCCAACAACTCGCCCTCCATCCGCCCATCCACCGAGAGCATCCCAGGAATGTCGGTGTGGACCTCAACCTCAACCACTGCATCGGCGTCCAGCACCAGGGGACGTTCCAGGCTGAGATGGGGCGCCGCCGGTATCATCAGGATGTTATCCAACCACGGGGGCAAAATCGGCCCGCCAAGCGCATAGGCATAGGCGGTCGAGCCGGTAGCGGTCGCGAGAATCAAGGCATCGGTGACGTAGCGGGTTAACATAGCCCCGTCGATATTCGTCGTCAAACGAACCGTCCGGGCCAACGCCCCCCGGCTGACGACGGCATCGTTAAGCGCCTGCTCCTCCGCGAGCTTCTCACCACCCCGGAAGAGCTTGACGCAGAGCATAGACCGCTCCTCCAGGCTGCCTTCGCCATTCAAAATCCGCGTCAATGCGGACTCCCACGCATCAGGCTGGGCCTCGGTCAGAAAGCCCACCCGGCCCAGGTTGATACCCAAGACAGGAATGCCCGCCGGGGCGCTCTGCTGCATCGCACGCAGGATCGAGCCATCGCCCCCCAGCGTGATCAAAAGATCCGCTGACTTGCAGACCTTAGGATGATCGGTCGTGGCACAGACCCAAGCCTCACAGTCGCGCGCACGCAACCATGCAGCGATCTCATTCGCCATGGGCAGGGCCTCATCGACCCTCGCATTGTAAATCAGACCTACGGTATGAATCGTAAACTGACTCGACGACATATCCCCCCAAGGGCAACTATCGGTTGCATAACGAGATCAGGTGAGCCGGTTCTGTAATTCCGTGACGAGGTCATCGACGGGGATACCCTCTTGATCCCCACTGCGGAGATCACGCAGGGTCATCACCCCATCGGCGATCTCATTGTCGCCGATGATAAGGGCCATCCGGGCACTCTGCTTGTCCGCGGTGCGGAGCTGCGAGCGCAGGCTCCCCCGCATCGCAATTTGGGTCCGAATCCCGGCCTTCCGCAACTGCGTCAGCAGGCGCACGCTGTAGGTTCGGGCGTCGTCACCCAGATAGGCGATAAAGACCTCCGGTTTGGGCAGCGCGGGCGGTTCGACGCCCTGCTCCTTCATCACCATCACGGCCCGCTCCATCCCAACGGCAAAACCGACCGCCGGGGTCGGCTGCCCGCCGAGAAGCTCCACGAGGCCGTCATAGCGCCCACCGCCACAGACCGCCGACTGAGCACCGATATTCTCGGCCCAGACCTCGAAGACGGTCTTTGTGTAGTAATCGAGACCACGCACCAAGCGCGAGTTGATCGTATAGGGCTTCTCGAGATCGTCGAGGTAACCACGCAACTCGGTGAAGTGCTCGGCGCATTCCTCACAGAGCATATCCGTGATCTTAGGTGCCGATTCGATGATCGGCTGACACTGGGCCTCCTTGCAATCAAGGACGCGCAGCGGGTTCTCGTCGATCCGGCGCCGGCAGTCCTCACACACCTCACCGAGGTGCTCGTGATAATGGGCCTGCAGGCGGGTCACATACGCGGGGCGGCACTCAGGGCATCCGGTGGCGTTCAATTGGAAGGACAGATTCTTGAAGTTAAGTCCCTCATAGATATCCCACGCCAGCAGCATAATCTCCAGATCCGCCAGCGGGCTCCGGATCCCTACAATCTCCGCGTTGAGCTGGTGGAGTTGGCGATACCGACCGGCCTGGGGCTCCTCATAGCGGAACGCAGGGCCGATGGAGTAAAGCTTGATCGGTTTAGGTTGGACGCGCATCCCGTTCTCGATATACGCCCGCATCACCCCGGCGGTGAACTCGGGGCGGAGGGTCATCGAGCGGTCCCCCTTATCGAGGAACGTGTACATCTCCTTATCCACGATATCGGTGCCCTGCCCAACCCCACGCGCGAAAACCTCGGTCGATTCAAAAATCGGCGTGTCGATGCGGTCAAACCCATATGCCTGTGCGACCTCGGTGACCTGCGCGCGGAGGTACTCCCAGTAAGGTTGATCCTCCGGAAGAATATCCTGTGTGCCCTTAGGACGTGAATACTTAGCCATACTAACCCCTAACATATGCATGCGGTCTTCATTAAAGTCCGCTCGCATTATAGGGGATTCAAAGGGGATGGCAAGAAAAAGATCCGGGCAAAGCCCTATAATGTCAGGGGATGTCTCCTGGGATCAAGGGCTCTGAGAGGTCGAGATGGACAGAGGTAAAGTCGCCAACCGGCTATACTCAGCGCCCGTCGGTTTCAGCACACTCTGGAAGAGGATAATCTCCCGAACAGACACCTGGGCCAGCTGATCCACGCGCACCTCGCGCATCCCCTCACTGATGGCCCGCACGTCCCGCCCACTGGCGCGGCGGCGAACGCGTCCGATGGTCAGGTGAGGGTGATAGGGCCGCGTCTCAGGCTTGAACCCCAGGTTCTCCATCGCCTCATTGACCGCACCGTGGAGCACCGTCAGCGGCTCCCCTTCAGGCTGGTCGACGCCCACCCAAAGGACACGCGGACGCCGGGTATTGGGAAAGGCGCCCGTCCCTCTGGCGACAAATGAGAAAGGGGGAGCATGCCCCGCGATCACCCCAAGTGCGCGCTTGATGGGATCGACCCTATCCGGCAGCACGTCGCCGATGAAGAAAAGCGTCAGATGGACGCTTGAAGGTCGCACCCAACGCACGGCCCGGTCAGGCAGACGACGCTTAAGCTTCCGCTGGATCCTGTCGAGTTCGGAGATAAGCTGCTCGCTCAGGGGACATGCGATGAACGTCCGTAAGGTCTTTGGGTCCGCCATGCGCTATCCTCTCCGTAAGGCACAGACAACGTCCAAGCGATCCGAGTCCTGTCGTTTAGGCCATAAAGTGGTTGTATCTGTTTAGTCTTCTGAGGTGCAACGCACTTTTACGCCTGGCAAATAGGTGCGGTATGCAATAAGTGTAGGTTATGGACTCAATTTAAGTGCGTTGCACCTAGCCGGCTCACAGAACTAAACGATTACAAGTGGTTTAGGTCATAGAGGAGTTCAGTCCACAAAATCAGGAAGCTTCGCCGCGTACAAGCGGTTTTCGGCGACGAAAAAGAGCACGTGCGGCTCCTCGCTGACCGCCAACGCTTCGATCTGCCGCAGCCCCCCCCGGGGGAGGCGGAATTGATGATTGAGGTTACCCCGCTTATCGACGACGACAATCCGCTCCAGGCGCGAATCCCCAAAATAGACCAACCCCTCGTCGGATTCCGATTCTACCGCCATCACCATCGGCATGAAATCCGGATCGGCAAGCATCTCGATGTCAAACGATGGGTCCGGGGTGCCGGCAAAGTAGGCATCCACAGAGCCATCCCCCATCAACAGGTAGATTCGGCCATCAATCGCGACATCCAGCACCAGACGCATCGCCGGCGCCTCCGCCTCCGAGAAATACTGCCTCGGCGATTCGTAGATCCCGTTGATCGGTTCGTAGACAAAAATTTGATTGGCTACCCGGTGGAGGAGATAGAACTGATTGCCAAACGTCTCAATCGCCGTGACCGAACCCGGAGGCAGATCCCCCTCGATCCTCTGGTAAACCACGCTGCCGGGCCCCAGCGCCGGTTCGTAGATGTAGACAATGCCCCCTTCTCCATAGATAAAGACCGCACCATCGGGAAAGGTGCCACCCGGCTCCAACCAGGCGAAGTCGACGAGTTGATCCACGGTCTCCCCGGATAGAGTCTGTCCCCGTTTCAAGACCGTCGTCGCGGTGTCGGAGGGGGCAGAGACCCGATCCTCATGAAGGCGCAACCCAAGCATCGTGTCGGTCGCGGTATTCAGGACGTAAACCCAATCGTTCGCGACCAGAATGCGCCGGGGCTTAGGGGACGTCCCCAATTCAAGAAGGGGATGGACGCTGAGCACCGCCGCGCTCTCCAGCGCGTCAATGGCCTGTTCGGCCTCCGTCTTCAATTCGAGCGCCTCGGCACGCTGAGGGTCCAGGCGCACAATCTGGGTGCTCACCTGCAGCAACCGCTCCCAGTCGTCCAACGACTGCGTTTCATACGCATCCTCACGAATAGTCTGCGCCTCATCCATCAACTCCTGAGCTTTCATCGGCCCACCAAGCTGCAGGTACTTGGTCAAGCTGATGAAGCCTACAATAAGCATCAACCCAAGCGCCACGCCCCCCATCACCGAGGTGTTCTCACGAGGCGGCTTGCGCTTTGTCGATGGCGAGACGTCCTCGACCTTGCCGGGCAGCACCAAACGGAGTGCCTTGCGGAGCCGCGCCCGCTCCGCCGTGACCGTCCGGTCGGTCTTAGGCTCACGCTGACCGCGCATCAACTCCCGATGGCGTTTGACGCGCCGGAACCACGCGCTCACCCGTTCCCCTAACGGAACGCGGGGTTCGGATGGGGGCTGAGGCTCGCTCACGACGTCGGCTTCGGCCCGCGATGGCGACCCAGCCGGCGTCTCAACCGCTTCCTCCGAATCCATCTCGCGCGATCCAGCGGACCGGCGCGGCGGTAATGATTCGGCCAACGTCTCGGGTTCCGCATCCGCGGTCGGAAGCAGCCCACGATGTTCGCTCACAAGCTCGTCGACCGGAGACGATGCGGTCACCCGCTTAGCGGTTCCGCGTTTGGGCACCAACTTGACCGGTCGCACAGACTGCTCAGGGATACGATCCTGCACGGTCTCCGGCCTGGATGGCCGGTCGCCCTCGGACCCCACCGTCTCTTTGACACCGGCGTGCCGATCGGGCGTCGTCCCTCCTGTGATAAATCGGCGGCGAGATCGCGTGGCCTTCCGTGACCTCGGCTGGGGCGCGGTCGCCGGAAGGGCCCGGATCGAGACCACCGTCCCTGAAACCTGTCCGGCGGTCACCTCCTGAACAATTTTCGCCGTGAGGTCGTCAAACGCCGGAAGGGCCAAACACTGTCGCCAGAGTTCGCGGGACTGAGACTCCGCGATAAACGTCGTCGCCAGCAACACCGTACTGTCGGGGCCCATGGGGGTATAACCGATGTGGATGATCGGGGGCACCGCGCCCCCGAGAGGGACGAGCAGCCGGTCGCGCGGTGGGTAGAGTTCGAACCCGTCAGACTCCGCCGGGGCCTCATCCTCCTGCGAGGGATGCAGGACGAAGGCATACGCCGCCCCTACCTGGCCCAGGAAAAGCTCCTCTCCGGAGAAGACCGCACAGGTAAGGCTGCCGGAGCACTTGCTACCCGGCGAGGATTTATCGTTAAAGCGCGACAGGTGACGATTGGCCGCAGCCAACGCGCGGCGCAGCCGGGCGACGCTACTGCCGGATGACGACCAGTAGGTCTTGACCGCCAGCGAGCGGAGCTCGCGGCTCCGGTAGGGAAGCCGTGGCTTGAGATCGACGAGAACCGCGATTTGATCCCCAACCTCCGAAAGCATACCAGGTTGCGCAGACGCGATGGTGGCCTCGGGAGAGGGATGCTGGCTTCGCGTCCCTTCTTGAAACCGAAGAATTTCACTTTGATATTGCATCAATCAGCACTCTACCCCAAGTCTAAAGGGCATACAGGGTTCTGTCAAGCTCGTTCGGGGGGCGTTTTCCAGGGAACGCGGCGATCATGCCTCTTCGTGCGCACAGAGGCGCTCCTCCAGAAGCCCTAAATCCACCCGCGACGTCAAATCGGTCGATAAAGGGGTAACAGAGATTTTGTGGGCCACGTGAAGACACCAGATATCGGACCCGACCTCCGCATCCGTCGGGTCGCTCATCACCCGATAGCCAAGGCGGCCCACGCCGTCCTGGCGCGCCGGGGGCACAGGCACGAAATAGCGCTCCCGGGAGAGATAAGTGAACTGCCAGGAGGTCTCCGGGGTCGCATCTCGGGGTATATTGACCGAGAGCACGTCCACGTCGAAGGGCAGCTTAGCCGCCAGCATCATCCGCGCGAAACGATGGGTAAAGGCCCTGGATGCTGCGTAATCGGAATCGCCGGACGACCGCTCCCGGTAGTGGTTCTCCTGCGACATCTCCAGGGAGACCGCCAGCGCCGGGACGTCAAAGACCGAGGCCTCCAACGCCGCGCCGATCGTCCCCGATATGGTGATCTCGGTGCTTACGTTCTCGCCGAAATTCACCCCCGACACGACGAGCGCCGGGGCACGATCGACCAACTCGAGCATCCCGTGGATAACGCACTGGGCCGGCGTGGCATCGACCGCATACGCGGGTATCGCTTTCCCATCGCTCGTGCTAAAGGAAACCTCGGTAAGCTCCCCGGTGACCATCGAGGGCATCGAACGCCCGGCACCGGACCATTGACGGTCCGGCGCGACCACCAGCAGATCGCCCAACGGCGCGAGGGCATCAACGGCAGCCTGAAGTCCATCCGAACGAATGCCATCATCATTAGTGATAAGTATCAACGGTCGGTCCACGGTCATCCTCTCCGATCTCCATCCTCACGTTCATCCATGTCCACAAAACATAACACGGAACCGGCTGGGGACAAATGAAGAGACCGGTGCTGGACTGCGGGCCATCACCCGCATCCCTCACCGGTCCCATCAACAGCATTAACGCGACGCTGAAACGCTTAGAATCACTCTATCCGGATTATGAGCGAGGTTTAGGAAAAGGTCTCCGCAAAGGGATGAGCGTCAGAAGCAAGGCCACGAGGAGAAGCGCAGCGAACAGAAATTGACACAGCATAAGCACCTTGAGCGCAAGCGGACCCAGGGGTTGGAGCAGCGCCGCTTGCCCTGGAAACGCCATCAGAGCCTTGATCGGATAATAACGGGGGACAATAACCGCGTAGAGTGCATATCCATTCAAAATCACCATCCCCACCGCTAACAACCACTGCCACAGCTTGACGACCCGTTTGGGTACGGCGACGGACAACCCGACCAATAACCAGGCCATCTGCCCGGCGATGGGAGGTAGGAAATATCGCCCCTGAATTCCAAAAGCACCACCCCGTCGAGCGAAACGGTAGTCGAGATAGGTATAGAAGGCCACAAAGGAGAGTGCTGCTAGCCCTAAGAGTGTAAATCTAAAGACCGCGACCCGTGACTCGCGATCAGACGATGCCATTGCTTTCCGCAGAAGCCACCAGCCGCCGGACCATGCCGCAATGACCGTCAGCAGGATCAGAACAGTTCTGAGGTTATCCGGAAGCGGGGTATGAAGCCAGCCAAAATTGCCCCAATACATCTTCAGCACGTTGCGGTAAATGGTCAGCCAACCATAACGGACTAGGTAGGATAAAAGAGGAATTTCCAACGTAGGTTCACCGGATCGGAAGGTATCGACTAATACCCGACCGGCTCCTGAGAGCTTATCAAGATACCACCAACCCGCCAAGATGGCTGTCAAGCCTCCAGTTTCAATCCAAGCAAGCAACCTGGTTCTCCAGGATTTATCGGACCATCGGGTACCCCATTGCCGCAATAGTAAAAGCCCTAACACCGGGAGTGAAGCCAGGAAGCTTATCCGCGTCAGTAAGCCAAGCCCAACAATCAAGCCAATCTGGACACCCCGCTTGACGGTCAAGCCGTGATCGACGACCTCCAAGGTCACCAGAAGCAGGAGGGAAAAGAGTGCGATTTCCAAAGCACCATTGTTGACAATGGAAGTAACAAAGGTATGCATTGGTTGGAAAGCGACGAGAACGCCAAGCAAGGCGGCGCGGGCTGGTGTCCGAGGCCAAAGTTTTTCTCCGATCCGATAGGCAGCCCAGACCGAGACAAGCGCCAGCACCACGGAGGTCCACCGACCCGCTAGAAGTCGAACAAGGATCGATTGATGACTTAGGAGCATATGAACGCCGGCTATGACAGCATAATAAAACGGAGGATGATAGGCGACAAAGCCACGGAGCCTTCTAAACATCCACCCATCATGATCGTGATAGGTAGATTGAACACTCGGACTTTTCAACGCCTCAATCTGCTGCTGAATCTTGATAGGATCGGAAAGATCCAGTGTTTTCACTCCCTCCTCACCAAAACCTCGGATGTGGTATTGTCCCACTTGCATCAGCAGCCCCAACTCCTCTTTCAACCAGCGATCCGATCTGACCTCAAGCGTGCGCTCATTTGCCAGGAGTTGAACATAACTAAAATGGTAGTTTTCATCCGGTCCATGCAGCGGAGGCGTCGCGACACTCCAGACCAACCCGTTGAACAGCGTCGCCAGCAGGAGCACGTATAACGCCCGTCGTTCAAGGAGACGGAGGAAGGCAAGCATACCAAAGGTCGCGCTGCTATAGGCCAGATAAAGGCTTTGGAGCAGGGTTGCGCCCAGGGCGAACGCGCGTCCCTCACGCTTGGCAAAGAACCGAATCAGATCCCAATTGAGCCACACAAAGCCACCGTAGGTGAGAAGCCCCAACAGACCCAACAATGGCGAAACCGGCACCATCAAAAAGAGGAAAACCGTCAGCCAAACCAGCAACGCGCTCCAACGGCTGCTGCGATTGAGATTAAGACTCGCGGGAATGCTTCCTTGATTCAGAATAAGCCGCGTCCAAGGAACCGCGCGGTGGCAAATATCCGTCCGCAGCCACGAGGCCAGCGTCCAGCGCTTCCGATGGGTGACCTGGATATCCGGGCAGAGTCGAATGCGGTAGCCAGCCTGACGGAGGCGCATGCCGAGTTCAATATCCTCAATCGTCGGGCGCCCGTACGACTCGTCAAAACCACCCACGGCAAAGAAGGCATCCCGACGAATCGCACCACAGCCGGCCCAGAATGTGTCGGCTTCGACCTGGCTGTGCTGATGTACGTAGTGATGCAGCAGATTCTTGTACTTCGAGACCAAGCCCGGAGCAGGGGGATGCGCATCATAGGAACCAAAGAACGCCTCATCCTTCGGATAGGCCCTCAGGGCTGCTCGCAAACGGGGCACGGTGTCCTCATGAACCGTCACGTCCGTATCCAGAAAGAAAAGCACGTCGCCGCCGGCAGCTTCGGCACCGCGATTCCGCGCATACGCGGGGCCGTGGGGGCCACCTTCTAGAGATATAAGCCGGGCTCCAAGATCAACGGCAATCTGAGCAGACATGTCGTCGGACCCATCATCCACGACGATGACCTCAGCCGGCGAATGCGGAGCGTCCCTCAATCCTTTCAGGAGATGGGGGAGGGTCGCGGCTCCATTATGGACGGGAATGACGACCGAAATCCTGTCGGCGGCGTTCATCGAATCTCTCCTGGGCCGTCTCCATCTGTCCGCACCGCATCCACCGCGACAAAGCTGCCCGTCCAATGCTGCCAACGGGTATCCTGTAGGCGCTGAGCAGACGCCAACACTTGACGGATGAGGCGTTTGAGCCACAACCAGCCCAGACGATTCGCAATCCACACGGCCCCCACAGCGATCAGTCGGGGATTATGCAGAATCGCCGTCGTCTCTCGAGCCTCGAGCCCCACAGCCTCAACCTCATCCGCTATCCCGGTCATGGTGTATGCTCGGCCCACGTAATAGGGGACGCGCCCGAGCCAGATAGCCACCCTCAACAGCGGATCGAAAAGGTTCTGTCGATTGTCAAGCGTGAGGATCAAATGCCCGTGCCGCTTGAGCACCCGCCTCAGACCCTCCAAACTGCGCCCGAGGTCGGTAGGGTCCGGGAAGTGATCCAAGGTCGAGGGAGAGACCACAAGACCGAATGACTGCTCAGAAAAAGGCAGATGCCGTACGTCTGCAGCCACATAGTAAGCCCCGGTGTGAGTATCTCGCCGGCGTGCTTCGAGGCAGACCGCAGGAGAGAGGTCCACACCGACAACATGACCCTCACTATTGGAAAGATCGGCGAGAAAGGCTCCAGGCCCCGTCGCCTCCTCAAAAAGGTCCGTCTTTAAGACCCATCCCGGCGAGGGCTCCGGACACCACCGATCCACCAGAGAGAGATGAGCCCGTCGCTTCATCTCACCCAGAAAGGGATCCAGATAGTGAGTTTGGGTTCCCATATCCTCGACGACCCCATCCCAATACGCGGCCTCTGCATAAGAGGCATCTGTAGGGTCTTCCTGCAAAATTCGGAGAGGAGGCACCTCCCCTTCCTCTGAGTACCGGCAAAAGCAACGACGCAAGGGACCCAACCGATAGTAGCCCATCACCCCGATGAGTCGATAGCCGACCTTCCGGATGGACCCAAAGGCAGGGCGGTTTTCCGGCATAAGCCCCGCGACGATCCGATGATAACCTTGCTT
>DAOTTS010000175.1:0-4952 GCA_034437735.1 Anaerolineae bacterium | reverse complement strand
GGGGACGATCGGGGTGGCGCCGGGGGCGCAGTGGATGGGGGTCAAGGTGCTCAACAGCGCCGGATCGGGGTATGAGTCCTGGATCCTCGATGGATTTCAATGGCTGCTGGCGCCCGGTGGCGACCCCGATTTGGCCCCGGATATTGTCAACGCCTCGTGGAGTTCACAGAATTCCCACTCCACGCTTTTCGAAGAGAGTGTCCATACCCTTCAGGAGGCCAGCATCTTTCCGGTCTTTGCCTCGGGCAACAGCGGGCCCTTCCCGGGGAGTGTTGGGTCCCCGGCAAGCAATCGGGGCGTCTTTGCGGTCGGTGCGACCGATGCTGACGACGAGGTCACCCGGTTTTCCGGCCGGGGGCCGTCTCCGTGGGATGAGATCAAGCCGCAGGTCGTCGCGCCCGGTGCCAGTATTGTCTCCTCCGCTCCCGGTGGGATCTATATGGCGAAAACGGGTACCTCGATGGCATCCCCTCACGTCGCCGGGCTGGCGGCTCTGCTGCGGGCCGTCAGCCCAACACTTCCGGTGGACGTCCTGGCCCACGTCATCACGGAGACGGCCCGTCCCCTCACCGTGACGGTCCCCAACAACGACTCGGGTTGGGGTAGGGTCGATGCCTATGCCGCCGCGCTGGTGGTCGCGCGTCCTTCTTTGATCACGGGGACTGTGACCCGGCAGAGCGGCACCCCTCTTGCCGGGGCCGAGGTCGAAGCTGTGCCGATCGATACGGTCCCGGTTTCGGGGCGGCCTAACCGTGTCGTATCCAAGCCCGATGGGACGTACCGCATGGCTGTGGTGCCGGGCCTCTATGATCTGAGGGCCCGGGGATTCGGGTATGCGGCGGATCGCGTGGATCGGGTCCGAGTTTTGACCCGTACGGTCCAGCAGGTCGATTTCCAACTGACGGCGTATCCCACCGGCACGCTAGCCGGTCATGTCTTGATCTCCGGGACGACTCAGCCCCCGACGCTGCCGCTCCGGGCGCGTATGTTGTCGAAGCCGCTCTCGACGACGGTGAAGGCTTCGGGGCACTTCACGCTTTCGGCGCCTGCAGGGACGTATACGATCGAGCTCCGTGGCAATGGATATCAGGTTGTGACTGCCGCCGCGGTGTTGACGGTGGGGGAGACGACCCCTCTGGCTATGCAGGTCGAGTCCGCTCCCCAGTTGCTTCTGGTGGATGAGGGCACCGCCTACTATGCGAGTGAGGTCGCACTGTGGCGGGAAGCGCTGGACACGCTGCGTTATGAGTACGACTTCTACAAGATCAAGGCCGGACATGCGTTAATCAGTCAGACCCTGCTGCCGTACGATGTCGTGCTGTGGTCCTCGCCCTACGGTTCTCCCGGTCTTGTATCGAGTAGCTCGGCGTTAAGGGGATATCTCAACCAGGGGGGGAAGCTGCTGTTGAGCGGTCAGGATGTCGCCTATTACGACGGCGGTGGGACCGCCGTCGGACCCGGTGTGCGACCCTATCTCTACGATCTTCTGGGCGTTTTCTATCAATCTGAATGGACGCAGTCTGAGGTGATCGGAGATGGACCCTTCGCAGGCTTGCGGGTTTCCATTCAGGGGCCGGGAGGGGCCGACAATCAGAACGCACCTGATACGATCCGAACGCCGAGTTCACCCGCACCGTCTCGGATCTGGCGTTATGGGGATGGGGCGCTGGCTGGCGCGGCGACGTCGCTTTGTGTGCCCTTTCGATCGCTCTTCTTCGGATTTGGATACGAGGCGATCGTGGGGGAGGCCCACCGGCTGTCGGTTATGGACCGGAGCCTGGATTGGCTGATGACGCCGCCCTTGACCGCCGGGCTTTCGCTGGAGCCGCTCGGCCCGATGGTTCAGATTGGTCATCCAGGGGAACGGGTGACGCATACATTCCGAATACGACATCTCGGCGTTGCTGGGTCCACCGATACGCTCACCCTCGCGGTCGATGGGAGCGCTTGGCCGACCCGTCTTTCGCCCACGCAGGCGAGGCTCTCGCCGTGTCGGACCCTTACGGCGACGCTCGTCGTCACCATTCCGGGCGGCGTGGGCGTCGATGCGCGGGCTGTGACCACGGTTGAGATCCACTCGGCATTGCAGCCTGCCCGGCAGGCTTTGACGTTCACCAGCAAAACGCCGGCACCGGTCCTGTTGGTGGATGACGATCGCTGGTATCCGATGGAGGAGTATTACACCCGAGCGCTGCACGCTGCGGGCGTTCCCTACGACCTCTGGGATACCAAGCACAGTCTTGGTGGGATTCCCGGCGAGAGATCGCCCGCCACGGAGACGCTGACCTCTTATCCCTTCGTGATCTGGTTTACGGGCTATGATTGGTTTGCGCCGGTTCGGGATGAAGAGGCGGAGCGTCTTGCGGCCTACCTCGATCGCGGTGGGCGGCTGCTGTTGACCTCTCAGAGTTTTCTGATGTATCACGTTGAGGATCGTTTGGCGCAAGCCTTGGGGATCGACACGGTCGATTGGACCTACGAGCCGACCGAGGCCGCCGGGGTGAGTGAGCACCCGGCTGGAGGCGGATGGGGGCCGGTCGCGCTGAATTATCCTTACCAGAACTGGTCGTACGCGGTGGAGCCTGAACCGGCGGCCGAGACCATCATTCGGGGACAGGTGGGGCAGCCTCTTGCGATCGCTGCCAGGGCTCCGGACGCCGGCCGACGGCCGCACTCCCTCTTCTACGCGTTCCCTCTGGAAACGCTCCCCGCCGAGACGCGTGTCGAGGTCCTTGAGCGTGGGATCGGATGGCTCTCACCGCTGGGGGACAGCGAGTGGTCGATTACGCCCGAGACCGCGCAGCCCGGTGAGGTCTTGACGTTTTCCCTGACCCTTCGCAACCGTGCGTCTGAGTCCCTCGACGTCCGGATGACGCACGTTCTGCCCTCTGGATTGAGTCTGTCCTTTCCTCTGGACGGCGGATTAGAATACAATGCGGCGACCCGTCACCTGACCTGGGAGGGGACTTTGGCCTCCAGGGAACGTCTTCCCTTGACCTGGCGCGCACAATGGTTGGATGGGTCGGGTCACGGTGTGACCGGTACGGTCGAATTGGCTATGCCGGCGCGGAAGCTGGCGTTCGAGCGCGAGGCCGCGTGCTGTCGACCGAGTGCCGACCTGGGGGCCAGCCACTGGCTCACACCTGAGGGAGACCTGCGGGTGCGAACCCCGGTCACCCTGCCCTTCGCACTGGTCAATGAGTCTGCCTACGATCTGAATGCGGGTCAAGTCTCCGTTTGGGTGATGCGTGGGGGCGCACCCCTGACCGCAACGCTGCCCTTAACCCACGGCTGGCACGCAATTCTGTGGGAGGGCGCTCTACCCGCCGGGACGAGCCGCACTCTGACCTTACCGGTACAGGGGTGGGATTGGACCCGTCCGTTCCGCGTCGATGCCTTGCTACAGAGTGAAGCGGGGCGCCGTTGGGAATCGAGTTACTGGGTGAACGTGACGCCTTGGACCCGTTATCTCCCCTTAGTTTTCCGGACGTATAGGTGAGCCTCACTCCAGATGCCGGATCACCAGCACGACCTTCCCCTGGATCTCGACATCGTCCGCAGGCACGTAGATGGGTTCCATCGTGGGATTGGCCGGCTGCAGCTTGATCCGCTGCCCCTCATAGTAAATCTTCTTGAGGGTGGTCTCGCCGTTGCTCTTGAGCCAGACCGCTGCCATCTGACCGGGCTCAACCCGATCTTGGTGCTTGCGGAAGACGACGATATCGCCATCGTCGATTAGGGCGTCGATCATCGATTCTCCCTCGACCTCCAGGGCAAAGAGGTCGTCGGTGTCCCGCCCAAAGAGCGCCTGATTGATCTCCACGGTCTCTGCGTCCGGCAGGCCCGGCAGGGGGTTGACCGGCATCGGTTCGCCCGCTGCGATATAACCGAGAAACGGGATTGAGATGGTATCCTGGCTGTCGGCGATGGGGGGCTGGGTCTCCTCCTCGACGGGCTCGGTCAATTGGATAGCCCGCGAGCTGGAGGGCTCGCGGCTTATCAGCTCGCGCTCTTCGAGCTTATTCAGGTAGTAAGAGACGAGTGATGTGGAGGAGACGTCAATGGCGTCTCCGATCTCTCGGATGGTGGGAGGGTATCCTTTGTCCTCGATATACTCCCGGATAAAATCAAGAGATTTTTGTTCTCGCTCCGGTAACTGTGCGACCATATTTGCCTCCTCAACATACTGTTATGGATCACGCAATGAGTTTTCACGCACCGTGATGGGATGATGAGCGGGTTATCGTTGAATCTATCCCAAAGTATCCCAAAAAATAACCCAACTTCATTATAATCGCACATTTGTTCTATGTCAAGGGGTAGATCGAAAATTCCCAACGATGTCTGCGACTCGCCAATAGCGAAGATGGATTCAAACCTATTATGGTGTAGAATAGGGATGATGGGTCCGGATAAGTTGATCTGCAGAGGAGGACAGCGATGAATAGCTGCATCAGGCAGGTCGTTAAGCGCGATGGGACAGTGGTGCCATTCAACCGCGAACGCATCACGAATGCGATCTATCGGGCTGCGGTCGCCGTCGGGGGGCGGAACCGCGAAATCGCCGAGGATCTCACCGATGAGGTCGTGGATGTCCTGGAGCGGGCGTGTGGCGCCCATAAGATCCCGACCGTTGAGGAGATTCAGGACATTGTGGAGAAGGTTCTTATCGAGCGGGGGCACGCCCGCACGGCTAAGGCGTACATCCTTTACCGGCAGGATCGTGCGCGGCGTCGCGAGCGACGGCAGAAGGGCAAATCTCAACGTGATCCGGAGAATATTCCCTATCGCAAGCTTTGGGAAATCTTGAATTGGGCCGTCGATCGTAACGTCCACAATATTTATCAGTTACAGCAATATTGACATAACGATCAGGGGTCGTCAGTACCTTGCCACAGAGATTCGAGGTGATGCAAATAGCCATCGGGGTCGCGCCGGAAGCTACGAATGCG
>DAOTTS010000174.1:0-6698 GCA_034437735.1 Anaerolineae bacterium | reverse complement strand
GGCGTCGATCAAATCCCGCTGGAGGCCGGGGTCCGTATTGCGCGTGTAGCTGCGCACCTCCAGGTTCTTGTCCGCGTGGGTCTCCGCCGGACGCACCGGGTCGTCCAACTCGTATTGAGACGCAACGCCCGCGCTGTACTGGTTATCGGAGCACGTCGGGCAGGATGGCGTGGGCGTAGGCGTAGGCGTGGGTGTCGGCGTGGGTGTGGGCTCGTGACGGATCGCCGGCAGGTAGACGAAAGCTGTGAGCGTCAGATCCACGGCATCTCTGACAGCATTGGCCTGTCCTACGCCGGCCGCTAACCCCATAAGCACGCAACACGCAGCCAGTAACATCCCGATCCGTCGTATCACGTTTGGCAGCAAAGGTTCTCCTTTGATTACGTCCGTTGATCCCGATGATACCGGATTATCGGAAAGAAGAGAACTCAGCCAAACCGGATAATCAACGGCACGAGAATGGCGGTCAATGCCAACGTCAGGATGACCCCGGCAAAGAGCATATACCGGACGCCGTAGTTGGCAAGCAATGAGGGATCGTAGTACTGGGCGATGTCGTGGTCCTGATACATACTGACGAGCCCCTCCAACAGGAGGCTCCGCGTCCGCCGTCCCAGCGTGAGCGCGACGACGGCGATGCCGTTCATCAGCATGGTCATCGCGATGAAGACCACCAAGACCAGATCCAGCACAAACGACGGTTCGTCGGCTGCCGCCGCAGAGACGCCGGTGTTGATGCCCAGGACAATGAGGTTGAAGATGACGGTGGTCACGACGAAGATGGTATCGGTCCGGCTGCTCTGTCCCAATTCGCTGACAATGTGATCGTGGACTTTATCTAGCATCTTCCCTCCTTACAAGGCACGGTCCCCGAGACGAGGGCACCGCGCGTCTGGATCGCTATGCGTATGCGTTTGAACGATGCATCCCAACGACACATCTCAAGGATACACCCAAGGTTCCGATGCGCAACCTCAGGCATGGCCGCGAGCCGGACACGGCTATCATGAAGTTTTGACAGCAGTGAGTTTCATTGACAAAACTTCGAACCAACCTATACTCACCACAGGTTAACGACGGCATCCATACCGCACGGTGGGCAGTCCGGCCGGCGGCCTTTCTGAGATTCGCGCACCGGGCCGGGACTTGGCTTTGAGGACACCCCCATCATCACTGACATCATCACTGACATCACACTGAAGGAATAGATGAAATCGGATTCCCTGATCGGCCGACAGCTCGGCGCCTTTGAGGTTCTGGCGTGGATCGGAAGCGGCGGGATGGCCGACGTCTACAAAGGCCGGCAGCCCGCGCTCAACCGCTACGTGGCGATCAAGATTCTGGGCCAAGGGCTTGCCAGCGACGAAGAGCTGACCCAGCGCTTCCGCCGGGAGGCCCAGACGATCGCCCAACTCCGGCACCCCAACATTATCCAGGTCCACGATTTCGGCACCTATGAGGGCGGCCATTACCTGGTGATGGAGTACGTGGAGGGCAGCGACCTCCGCGCCGAGATGGACCGCCGCCGGGCGGAACCGAAGCCCTTCACCCCGGAGGAGATCCTGAACCTGCTGGCGCAGGTCGCCGACGCCCTGGACTACGCCCACGACCAGGGGGTCATTCACCGCGACGTCAAACCCGGCAATATCCTCCTGCGCCACGACGGACAGGTCATCCTCAGCGACTTCGGGCTGGCCATGCTCCGCGACCGCGTCAGCCAAGCCACGTCCGGGCACACCTTCGGCACGCCGGAGTACATCGCCCCAGAGCAGGCCCTGGACTCCCGGGCTGCCAGCCCGCGATCGGACATCTACTCCCTGGGGGGCATCGCCTACGAGATGATCACCGGTCGGCTGCCCTTCGAGGCCGAATCCGCCCTGAGCCTGGCGCTGAAGCACGTCAGCGAGCGGCCCGGGCCGCCGCGCCACTACGCCCCCGACCTTCCGGTGGGGGTCGAAGCCGCGATTATAAAGGCGCTGGCCAAGGAACCCAAAGCCCGTTTCCCATCGGCCCGCGCCCTGGTCGAGGCGATGCGGGATGGGTGGTCCGAGGATGACACGACGCAGGTCATCGGGCGGCCCGGCGCCGAGATCCCGCCCATCCTGGCAACCCCGGCGCCTCCGAGCCAACAACCCGAGACGGACGCCATTCCGGGGACGAAGGCACCGGAACCTCCGGACACGCCCCCGCCCGCAGAGAAAACCGGGACCGGCGACCCCGCGTTCGAACGGGTCAACGCCGATCCGATCGACGCGGACCGGTCGGAGGCCGACCCGGTAGCGGCCTCAACGCCCCCATCCCGTCGGTGGTGGCTTTGGGGGATCGGGGCGGTGGTCGTCCTGCTGATCCTCGCCGGTGCCCTCTCCGTGATTGGCGGGCGCGGGCCGCTGGCGATGCTGCGACCCACAGAGACGCCCACCCCAACCGCGACGATGACGACCACGCGCACGCCGACCCGCACGCTCCGCCCAACGGCGACAGCGACCGCCAGCCCGACCGCCACGGCGAGCCCAACGCCCGCACCGACGACGCTTACAGCGATCGAGGAGACCACGACTGCGACGCCGACCGGGACGCCAACCCGCACGCCGACGCCCACCCCGACGGCCACGGCAACCCCCACCCCCACGCCGACGATGGGGCCGGGTGAGGCGATGACCCGCACGGTGGACGGTATGGTCATGCACTTCGTCCCCGAGGGGACGTTCCTGATGGGTGCGGCGGAGGACGACCCCGACGCCGGCGAGGACGAACAGCCGCGCCACGAGGTGACCTTAGGACCCTACTGGATCGATGAGACAGAGGTGACGATCGATCAGTACAAAGCGTGCGTGGAGGCTGACGCATGCGAGGCCCCCTACACCCGCACCTTCTACGACGATCCCACCTTTGGGGATCATCCCATCACCCTCATCAGTTGGAACCAGGCCCAGGACTACTGCGCCTGGATCGCCGAGAGGACCGGATGGGACGCGCACCTACCGACGGAGGCCCAATGGGAGAAGGCGGCAGCCTGGGACCCGGAAACCCAAACGCACCGGCGCTATCCCTGGGGCGACACGTTGGACCGATCCAAGCTCCAACTCGGCGGGGGGACGGCCCCGGTGGGCAGCTACCCCGACGGCGCCAGCGCCTATGGCGCCCTGGATATGGCGGGCAACGTCTGGGAGTGGGTCTCCGACTGGTACGACAAGGATAGGTACGGAGATGAGCCCCGGACCGATCCGGCGGGACCGGACGCCGGGACGTACAAAATCCTCCGGGGGGGCGCCTACGACTCCGTGACCAACTTCCGACGCCAGCTCCGGACGACGCACCGCGAGGTGGGACGCCCCGAGGGCGGCAGCGAACGGGCCGCCAAGGGTCCCAACCTGGGCTTCCGGTGCGCAGTCGAGGGAAAGCGCCTCCCCTGAAACGAGGTTGTATGAAAACCCGGACGCCCCTGACCCAACAACAACTCGAAACCCTGACGCACTCGCGGCAGGCCACCCTCAACGCGCTCGTGCAGCTCGATGAGGCGTCGATCCTGTCACTCTCCCAGCTCACGCTTCCGGAGATCCGGTCGATCCAGCAGGAGGTCGCCAGGATCCTCCCAGCGGGCAACCTGCCGGCCATGCTGTTGAGCGGCCTGCTCAAACTCAAAGGACGCCGCCTGACGGCCGCGCGGGTGCGCCGGGATCTGGCAACGCTCTTCAAGGGCGTCGAACTGCTGCCCCAATCCCTCTACGGGTTCTTCGTGGCCGGTCCCTCGGCGGTGCTCTACGGCTATCAGAAGCTGCTGGAGCTCGCCGGGAAGGACCTGGAGAGCGCCTTTCCGCAGGGCACCTGGCAGTTCTACGTGGAATTCGGCCTGCGGGAGGACACGGCGCGGCACACGAACGAGACCCTGGGGTTCCATCGAGCGCTGCCGGCCGCGCCCGACCCGGTCGACACCGCCGTAGCCTGGGTGTGCGCCTGCCAGCGGTTGATCGTCGACTACGACGCCCTGCTGGCCACGGATTGGCGGGAGCGGGTGATGCTGCGGGTCCTCGGCGAGGCCCTGATCAAGGCCAACGACGATCCCAGCCTCGGGCGATCCCTGATCAGGGGGTGGCTGCGGCGGCTGCCGTACCACCGGCCCCACAGCGGCGAGTCCTATCTGGCCCACCGGCGGGCGCGTTTCCGCGCGTTCCTGGAGGCCCACCTGGCTGAACTGCGCGAGGAGGTGCGGACCCAGATACGGGAACGGTACGCCACCCGCGAGCGTCAAGCGCTCCCCGCTTACCAGGAGCAGATGACCCTGCTCGCAGCCCTGACTCCGGAGACCTATCAGGAGCGCAAGGATCCTATCGCCCCATGGCGGGTCACCGTCGCCTTCGTCTGGAAAGGTCGCACGTACCCCATCCCGGTCTACGCACGCGACGCGCAGGGCAGCCCCCTCGGACACCCCGAGCCCGACGGTTCATCCCCCGCCGAGCCGTTCCCCCTCTACACCGACACAAGCGGCGGACTCTGCGACGCCCACGGGCGGGCCGTGACCGTCCGGCGCGACGGCACGATCTGGGATGTGGCGGGCGAGCACCTGGGCAAGCTACGACCGTTGGCCCCCACCCGGGTCCGGCAGATCGTCGGCGCCATCCTGAACGCAACGCCCACCGACCCGGTGCCCACCCTGGATATCAGGCTGGCAGAGAGCCCCCGCGCCCGCCAGCCGCAACTGCGCGCGCAGCTGCCCGAGGTCACACGGCACGCCCTGTCCCTGCTGCGGCGCGCGCCCATCGTCATCAACTGGGATCTGCACGCGCACAACGCCCCCCTGGCCATCCTGCGACGGGGCCACCGGGGCATCGGGGATCACGCGCTGACCGTGATCCGCACCGACGCGAGTATGGTCTTCGACCAATCGCACATCTTCTTCGACGGCATGTGGGGGATGGCGGTCTCAGAGATTCTGACGGACAGCGCCATCCATTGGTATCGCACGCTGGCCGATTCGACGCCGGTCCCCCCGTCCTCGGAGAGCGCACCGCAGACGGACGAGGCTCCGGTCCCGTTGGCCTTACAGATCACACCCGAGATCGAGGCCCTGAGCTGGCCTACGCACAGACGGCGTGAAGCGGTGGCGGAGTCGGATGGGGTGAACCTGGAGGCGCTGCAGCGCCTCCGCCGCTGGCTGAGGGCCCGGGGGGCCTCCATGACCGTCAACGATCTGCTGCTGCTCTACCGCAGCTTTCACGCGGCCCGCTACCGGCTCTCGCCCAGCGCGGACGACGCCGTCAAGGCCTTCCGCCGGAATCACGGCGACACGCCGGAGGGCCGCGCGGCCCTGGAGACCTTGGAGCGCGCCCTTGCCCACGATCGGCGGACCAACCCGGCCCTGCTGATCCCTATGGACGCCGGGCACGTCTCGCCCCGGGAGCGGCTCTATCCAACCACCTACCGCAACCCGCTCACGGATCTGCTTCCGTGTTTCGAGCAGACCTGGGGCACGTACCAGGCCTACCGTCAGGAGGCCAACGCCACCACGTGGACGACGTTCGATCGGTCGCGGCGGGAGCTGTTCGCCTACCTGAAGGCCTTCGGCGAGGTGCTGGACGCCATCAAGGCCGTGACGATGCGGGGCGAGAGTTTCAACACGGCTACAATCAAACTGCTGGGCCACCTGCCTTCCTCAATGCAGCACCTGCTCGACCAAATCCCCCAGCGCATCGGCGTGCTGAACGAGATCATCAAAGGCAGCGAGGTCTTCTCCAACGTCGGACGCGTCGCCAAGGCAAGCACCCTCCACCGGTTCATTAGCGCCAAAGACGACGGCGAGACCAAGTGGTTGGTCTGGGGGGTGATGACGGATGCAGCGGGGACGATGCACGTCAGTCTGCGCGACTTCCGCCCCTACGTAGGGTCGCTGATCGCCCTGGGTGAGACGGAGCTGGCCGACCGGCTGGCGCAGGACTACCTGAATCGCTACGTCAAGGGGCTCAACCGGTTCGTGGCGGAGTTGAGCACGATGGTGGCGGTCACGGCACCTGACGCGTGAGCCGGGCGAAAACGAAGGTTCGCAGTCGGCGATTTATCGCCCTGAGGAACGGCGCTGAAGGCGCCTACTACATACCTAAATCCAGTGAGCGTCGATACGCCCTATTTGCCGTAGGGGGAGGTTGCATTACAATCGAACTGTTGGCCAGACCCGAAAGAGGACCTAAGCTATGGACTTCCCAAAACTAACCGAGATTCAACGCCTCAAGCGCCTGACCCCACCCACCGGCAAGGTGGAGATGGTCCTGGACACCGATACCTACAATGAGGTGGACGACCAGTTCGCCGTCGTTCACGCGCTACTCTCCCCGGACAAACTGAAGGTCGCAGGATTCTACGCGGCCCCCTTCCATAACACGCGCTCGGACGGACCGGCGGATGGGATGGAGAAGAGCTACCAGGAGATCCGACGGCTGCTGGACCGCCTGAACGTCGAGTACGAGGGCCCGGTGCTGCGCGGCTCGACCCGCTATCTGGACGACTGGGACGATCCGTGCGAGAGCGAGGCCGTGGAGGATCTGATCGCGAGGGCTATGGCGCGCGGCGAGGACGACGAGCCCCTCTACGTCGTCGCCATCGGCGCAATCACCAACGTCGCCTCGGCGATTCTGATGGAGCCGGCGATTATCAAGCGCATCGTCGTGGTCTGGCTGGGCGGCCACGCTTTCCACTGGCCCCACACC
>DAOTTS010000173.1:0-10125 GCA_034437735.1 Anaerolineae bacterium | reverse complement strand
GTATACAACTATGATTGGCTAAGAGGCGGCTTTTTGATGCCGATTTGATCATGATCAGCTATCAGCAAGCTAATCTATCTTTTTGCTCCAAAAATGAGCGAACGTTCAGTTCTTAACACAGTCCAATCGCAATTCCAATCCAACTCAGCCACAAAACGGCTCAATCTGGCTCATACTAAATATGAACGGACCTTGGATCGTATCATGATTCACGCTAAAAAGGAGGAGTCGTTCACTTTTTTCGATAACAAGGAGGTTTTGCTATGAAAACGTTTGTATTGACCAGTGAGGCATTTGAGCACGAGGAGACCATTCCTGTGACGTACACCTGTGACGACGAGGATTTCTCACCACCGCTTGCGTGGTCCGAGGTGCCGGAGGGTACCGAGAGCTTCGCCCTGATCTGCAAGGACCCCGACGCGCCGAACGGCACGTGGTCGCATTGGGTCCTCTATAACATTCCCGGCGATCGGGACAGCCTACCATCCAATCTGATGCCCGGTCCGAAGCTGCCGTGGGGCGGTAAGCACGGGGTCAACGACTTCGGTAATATGGAGTACGGCGGGCCGTGCCCGCCGCCGGGCAAGCCCCATCGCTACTTTTTCCAGCTCTATGCGCTGGATCAGCCGCTCGACCTTGAACCCGGGGCTACCCGTCAAGAGGTGCTGGATGCGATGACCGGGCATATGCTGGGACAAGCGGCGCTGATGGGCCACTATAAGCGTCAGTCCTGACCCGCGACATCCAGAATAATCCCTCCCCGGTTCAGGATCCGAAGCGTACGTTTGTGGAAATCATGGAAGAGGATCCTGGCCGGGGATCGAATGTCATCAGCATGCACCCGTTTACGACCCGTAGCGATTGGATGAAGGAGTTTTCGCGTGTTAACCGGAAGATTCTTTGCCGTCTTAGCGGCCAGCTTGATATCCTGCGGCATTACCACGTTGGGAACGTTGGGGGACGCCGGCCACTGCTGCCGATTACGGAGGTCGGGATGACGCCGAAGTCGTTCGAAGCTTATATCGATATGCCCCTTCACCGCGCGGTAGAAGTCATGAACAAAGATTTGGAATAAAGGAGGACTGACCTATGCCTGTCTATAACTCAGACGTTGCCAAGATCTTTAACCGGGTCGCCGACCTTCTTGAGATCGAGGGCGCCAATCCATTCCGGGTGCGGGCGTACCGCAACGCTGCTCGGACCGTCTCCACCCTCTCTGACAATATCGCCGACCGGGTGGAAGCGGGAGACGACCTGACCGAGATGGAAGGGATTGGTGATGACTTGGCCGCCAAGATCGAGGAGATCGTCAAGACCGGAGACCTCAAGCAGTTGGAAGAGATCGAACAGCGGACCCCGCCGGAGCTAGCCGAGATGCTGAACGTCGCCGGATTGGGCCCCAAGCGCGTGCAGACGCTCTATCAACAACTGGATATCACGAGTATGGCAGAACTGCGGGAGGCCGCCGAGGCGCACAGCATCCGGGAGCTCGAGGGCCTGGGCAAGACGATCGAACAGAAAATTCTGGATGATCTGCAGGACATGGATCAACAGGAGACGCGCACCCAACTCAACGTTGCTGAGGAGCGGGTCGACCCATTGGTCGAATACCTCAAGGCTATCGAAGGGATTGATCGGGTCACCGTCGCCGGCAGCTACCGACGACGCAAGGAGACCGTGGGGGATCTGGATATTCTGGCAACGGGCAGCGATGGGGAGCGGATTATCGATCATTTCGTCGACTACGAAGACGTGGAGACGATCCTCTCCCAGGGGGAAACCCGCTCAAGCGTGGAGCTACGCTCCGGCCTGCAGGTCGATCTGCGGGTCGTCGCTTCGGAGAGCTACGGGGCGGCAATGCTCTATTTCACGGGGTCCAAGGCGCACAACATCGCGCTGCGCAACATGGCTTTAGATCAGGATATGAAGATCAACGAATACGGTGTCTACCGGGACGAGGAGCGGATCGCCGGCGAGACAGAAGAGGAGATTTACGCGCTCTTCGATCTACCCGTCATCGAGCCGGAATTGCGGGAGGATCGGGGCGAGATCGAGGCCGCGCAAGAGGGAATGCTACCGGCGTTGATCACCCTGGACGATATCCGGGGGGATCTGCAGATGCACACCCAGGCCAGCGACGGACACGATACGCTGAAAGCGATGGTCCAAGCAGCCCGCGATCGAGGTTACGAATACATCGCCATCACCGATCACTCGGCCCGTGTCGCAGTGACACAAGGGCTGGATGCCGAGAGCCTGAGCCGGCGGATCGACGAGATCGATCAACTCAACGAAGAGATGGAAGACCTGCGCATCCTGAAGGGCATCGAGGTCGATATTCTGGAGGACGGCTCCCTGGATCTGCCCGATGAAGCTCTCGCCAAACTTGACGTGGTCGTTGCGGCGGTCCACGTCAAATTCGACCTCTCCCGGGAGAAACAGACGGAACGGATCATCCGGGCGATGGACAACCCCTACGTCCACATCCTGGCACATCCAACCGGACGCATCATCGGCAAGCGAAAGCCTTACAACCTGGATATGGAGCGCCTGATGGAAGCCGCCCAGGAGCGGGAATGTGTCTTGGAGGTCAACGCGCATCCCGACCGGCTGGACCTCAACGACATCCATTGCAAGATGGCCAAGGATCTGGGCGTCAAGATCGTTATCTCAACGGACGCCCACCGGGTCGACCACCTGCGTATGATGCGGTACGGGGTGGGGCAGGCACGGCGAGGCTGGCTGACGACTGAAGATGTCATCAATACCCACTCATGGTCGGACCTAGCCGACGTTCTGAAGAGGTGAATGAGCGATGAACCCACAAGCGGAAAATAAGCCGGACATCGATGTCGACACCCTAGACACCAAGGAGAAGGCCCTGGAGGCAGTCGAGGCGCTTCGAGAGGCCATTCGTTACCACAACTACCGCTACTACGTCATGGACGCGCCGGTCATATCCGATACAGAGTACGACGAATTGATGCAGGATCTCCAGACGTTGGAAGAAGCGTTTCCGTCCCTGAAGACGCCCGATTCTCCAACCCAGCAGGTGGGAGGAGAGCCCAGGGATGAGCTGGGGCTGGTCGATCACCCACAACCGATGCTGAGCCTCAAGGCCGTTTACGAGCAAGCGGACGTGAGAAACTTCGACGACAACTGTCGAGAGGGCCTGGGGCTTGAATCGGTAAGCTACGTCGCCGAGCCGAAATATGATGGTCTGGCGGTGGAGATGGTCTACGAGGACGGCAATCTAGAGGTAGCCGCCACCCGAGGGGATGGAAGCACCGGAGAGGATATCACCGCCAACGTCAAGACCATCCGGGAGGTGCCGCTCAAGCTGGTGGATCAGGGGGAGCGGTCGTTCCCCGATCGTCTGATTGTCCGGGGCGAGATCTATATGCGGAAGGATGAGTTTCGGGCGTTCAATGAGCAGCGGGCGGAGGAGGACAAGCGCCAGTTCGCCAATCCCCGCAACGCGGCAGCCGGCTCGGTCCGCCAACTCGACCCGAACGTCACCGCCCAGCGCCCTCTACACATCTTTCTCTACGCCATACCTGACGCTGCCTCACGGGGATTTGAGACGCATTGGGAGGTCATCCAGACCCTGCCTGACTGGGGCCTTCGGGTCAATCGGGAACAGACCCGGCGCTGTGAGGAGATCGAGAAAGCCATCGACTATCACGATGAGATGAGCGAAAAGCGCGAGGACCTCCCCTACGAGATCGACGGCGTCGTCTACAAGGTCGACCGTCTTGCCGACCAAGAGACGCTGGGCGTCCGGACGCGGGATCCGCGCTGGGCGCTGGCCTATAAGTTCGAACCCCGCCGGGCGACGACGACGATTCAGGAGATCGAGGTGCAAGTGGGCCGCACCGGTCAGCTCACCCCCATCGCGCTTCTTGACCCGGTTCACATTGGCGGCGTCGAGGTGAGCCGGGCGTCACTCCATAACCAGAGCGAGATCGAGCAGAAGGACATCCGGGTCGGGGACGAGGTGATCGTGGAGCGGGCCGGCGACGTGATTCCTCACGTGGTGAAATCCCTCCAGGATGCGCGTGACGGCTCCGAAAAGCCGTTCCATCTGCCCGATGCCTGCCCCGTCTGTGGGACCGAGGTCATCGTCAGCGACGACAAGAAGCAGGCAGTCTGCCCGAACCCGAACTGCCCGGCGCAGATCCGGGAAAGCCTGACCCATTATGCCTCCCGGGAGGCGATGGATATCGAAGGGATTGGGCAAAAACATGCAGAACAGTTGATTGAGGCCGGCCTGATCGAAAAGCTCTCCGACCTCTACACACTGACGAAAGACGAGATCATCGATTTGGAGCGGTTTGCCGAGAAATCGGCCCAGAACCTGATCGACGAGATCGAGGCCAGTAAGGACACGACGCTGGTGCGCTTTCTCTACGGCATGGGCATCCCGCAGGTCGGGATGCACATGGCTCGGGTGTTGGCCCGTCACTACCGGACGCTCGACGACCTGATGGCGGCAACCAAGCAGGAACTGGAGACCCTCCATGATATCGGTCCCATCGTAGCTCGGGACGTCGTCCGCTTCTTTGCAGAGGAGAGAAACCAACGTTTGATCAATGAGATCCGGGACGCGGGTATCACGCTCTCCAACCCGATGGCAGAGGAGGGAGCCCAACCGCTGGACGGGCTGACGTTCGTCTTCACCGGGGAACTGGATCGCTGGACGCGCGACGAGGTCAAGCAGTTCGTCGCCCAGCACGGAGGTAAGGCGACCTCCAGCGTCAGCGGCGAGACCGACTACGTCGTCGCCGGGCCGGGCGCCGGATCTAAGCTGGACGAGGCTGAAGCGCATAATGTGCCGGTGCTGGATGAGGATACATTCTTAGATCTGTTAGCAGAACAGGGAATCGAGCCATAAGTAAAGGAGAACCAAGACTATGGATACCATAAAACTCGCACGTATCAAAAAGGCGGGCATTCTATCTCTCGTGATTAGCTTGTTAGTAGGATGTGCCGGCACGACGATGCCTTCTACGGCAACGGTCGAACCGACCACAATGCCTCAACCTACCCAAACGTCCGCACCGCCTCCGAGCCCGACCCCCGGACCTACCGATACGTCAGAACCCACACCACCGCCCGATCCGACCGAGGTGACCACAATGCCAGAAGGCGTCCTCCAATCGGAGATTCAGCGAGAGATGAACCCTGATGTGAAGCCCGCCGAAATCGCTACCCGAGCCGACAATACTAACGCCTTCGCTCTCGATCTCTATCAGGCTTTCGCCGAGGAGGGAGAGAACGTCTTCTACTCCCCCTACAGCATTGCCATGGCCCTGGCGATGACTTACGCCGGTGCCGAAGGGAAGACCGAAACGCAGATGGCCGATACCCTCCACCTCACGTTAGCCGAACCGACCGTCCACGCGGCCTTCAACGCCCTGGACCAGGCTATTGTCCAGCGGGGGGAGGATGCCGACGAGACGTCAGCGGAGGGATTCGAACTCAGTATTGCTAACGCGATTTGGGGTCAACAAGGATACCCCTTCCGCGCCGAGTACCTCGACCTGTTAGCGCGGCACTACGGCGGCGGTCTCCGAACTTCGGACTTCCGCACCTCCCCCGAAGCGGCCCGGGAGGCCATCAACGCGTGGGTCAGCCAGGAGACCGAGGGTAAGATCGAAGAATTGATCTCGGAAGGCGGCCTCAACGAACTGACCCGACTCGTGTTGACCAATGCCATCTACTTCAAGGCCGCGTGGAAGTTTCAGTTCACAGAACAGCTGACCGAGGAACTGCCGTTCACCACCCTCGCGGGCGAAGAGGTCACCGTGCCGATGATGAAGCAGACGATGCAGATTCGATACGCCGAAGGAGCGAGCTATCAGGCGGTCGAGATCCCCTACGTGGGAAACGCGATGTCGATGGTGGTTGTGATGCCCGATGAGGGAGGCTTCAAATCCTTCGAGAACTCACTCGACGTGGAGAGGATCAACGACGTTCTCGATGGGCTGGGCGACCAGAACGTCGCCCTCACCATGCCCAAATTCGAGTACGACACCAGCTATCAGATGGCACAGACGCTCTCCGAGATGGGAATGCCTGCCGCGTTCTCACCGGAAGAGGCTGACTTCTCCGGCATTGACGGAAGTCGAGATCTCTTTATTCAGAAAGTGATTCACAAGGCCTACGTCTCTATGGACGAAAAAGGCACCGAGGCCGCAGCCGCCACCGGCGTCGCCGTCGGGGTCACGTCCGCCCCCGCCGAGCCCGTTCAGGTTGAGATCGATCATCCTTTCCTCTTCCTGATCCGGGACATCGAATCGGGCACGATCCTCTTCCTCGGTCGTGTATTAAACCCAAACAGCGGATCCTGACGGGATCCCTATCATCCAAGGAGATTACTATGGATAAGGTTGTTGTTCAACAGAACCGAGATTTTCAGATCGAGATCTGGACACAGCGCGAACGGGAGGATGAACTGCGTCAGGTAGCGCACATTCACGAGCTCTCGCCGTATACGATGATGCTGGCAAGCCTCGCGATGTGTACGTGCGTCGTGATTCAATCCTACGCCCAGCACCACAACGTCGATCTAGAGGTCGTTAACGCCACGACGGTCTATCACAGAGAGGACGCCAACGGGTCATCCGGCGCAGAGAAGTTCGAGGAATGGATTGAAGAGACCGTCGATCTTGAGGGCGACCTATCAGATGACGACCGGAAGAGATTAGCTCACGTCGGTCACCAGTGCTCGATCCGTAAGATGCTGGAGTCCGGCATTGAGATTCGAACGTCTTAAACGTAAACGATCATTAAAAAAGGAGGACATATGAACCGCTTAGAAGGTAAGATCGCCATCGTCACAGGGAGCGCGCTGGGCATTGGAAGGGCTATCGCGAAGGTGTTCGCACGCGAAGGGGCGACGGTCCTCGTCGTGGATCTAAATCAGGATGCCGGCGACCGCACCGTTGATGAGATCACTGAGGCTGGCGGTCGGGCCCGCTTTTTCTATGGTGACGTCAGTCAACCGCAGGATATGGAGGGGATGGCCCGTTACGCAATCGAGAACTTCGGACAGCTCGACATTCTCTGCGCCAACGCAGGTATCTTTCCCGAGACGCCGCTCGACGAGATGACCGAGGCTGATTGGGATCGTGTGCTCGACATCAATCTAAAAGGGGTCTTTCTCTCGGTCAAGGCGTGCTTGTCCCACCTGAAAACCCGTCCCTCGGCCCGCATCCTCATCACATCCTCCATCACCGGCAACCGCACCGGCATCTCTGGGCTGACGCACTACGCCGCGTCCAAGGCCGGCATCAATGGATTCATCCGGACAGCGGCAATGGAACTGGCTCAGCATAACATCACGGTCAACGGCGTAGAGCCGGGGAACGTGTTGACCGAAGGAATGGCATCCCAGCTCGGTCAGGACTACATCGACGCCCAAACCGAAGCGATCCCGCTAGGTCGGATGGCCGATCCCGAGGACATCGCGCACGCGATGCTCTTCTTAGCGAGTGAGGAAGCCGAGTACGTCACCGGACAGACGATCGTGGTCGACGGCGGGCAAACGCTTCCCGAATCCAAGTTCGCCCTGTCGTCGTAACCGCTCAATTCCAAGGGAGGGGACACCCTTTAATCGTGTGAGCAGCGCGTGGTTTCCCCCTCCCTAATCCTTGCACCCGGGGAGAGAAACTCCAGTTCCCCCCTAATAAACCCCGATCCAACCTAACCCCAACTATCCGAACCTAATGCATCCTTTCGCCTAACCTAGACCATCCGCACAACAAGTCCTTTTCCTCTATTCTAATACGTAGAACAGATAGGAAACCACTTGTGAAAAGTATAAAGGAGACACGGACTTATGAATCGCGAAATAGGCGGATTTAAGTTAGGCAAGCTTTTCGGCATTGCCATTCGCATCAATCTCACCTGGCTGCTGATTCTGCCTCTGGTAACGTGGAATCTCAGCTCTGCATTCGCCAGGACCCATCCAGATTGGAGTCTGGAGTTGACGTGGGGAATCGGGCTGGCCGCGGCCATACTGCTCTTTGCCTCGGTATTAGCTCACGAATTGGCGCACTCCCTCGTGGCCAAAGCGCAGGGCATCCCGGTCGACGACATCACCCTCTTCCTCTTTGGTGGGGTGTCCGACATCGAGGAGGAACCGAAATCCCCTGGTGGTGAATTCCTGATGGCCATACTTGGACCGGGAACGAGCCTGGTGCTCGGTATCACGCTTCTGCTGTTAGGTGGCAACATCGCTGACATCCGGGCTTCCGGTATGAACGCAGAGAATCTTCTGAAACGGCTATCACCGATCAGCACGCTCGTGCTCTGGCTGGGCTCGATCAATATCACGCTCGGTCTCTTCAACCTAATTCCGGGTTTCCCACTGGACGGGGGACGCATCTTACGCTCCATCGTATGGGGCATCTCCGGCAACCTTCAGCTTGCTACCGGCGTAGCAACCACCGCAGGCAAACTCATCGCCTTCTTGATGGTAGCCGCGGGCATCCTGATGATCATCGGCGTTCGCATCCCGATCTTCGGAACCGGAGCCTTCAACGGGATCTGGTTGGCCCTGATCGGCTGGTTTCTCTATTCCGGTGCCCAGCGCTACCAGCGACGGCGAGCGCCTTCATCCCAATAGCTAGGAAGTGAATAACTAACGACCTTATTGAGCTTTGTTTCGATCCAAACGACGAACAGAAAGGATCACCTATGAGTAAAAAGCAACTGTTCCTGACCTTTGGCATCGGGCTTGTCGTTTTGACGCTGGCCGCGGCTGCCGGTGCCTATCTTTTGTTCATCGCGCCGATTATGAACCAGCAGGGAGCGGCGGCTTCCCAACAACAGCAAGCCCGGGTGACGCCGGTTCCCGGCGCGGTCGCAACCCAGCAGGCGATTCCGACGATGGCAATCCCGGAGAACGGCCCGGAATCTGCCCTCGATCAGGAACTGGGCTCCCAAGGACTGGCCACACTCTACGATGAACTCAACCCCGGCGTGGTAAGCATCCGTGTCTTTGCCGAGGATGAGGGGGCGAGTGGGATAGGATCCGGCTCGGGATTTCTCCTTGACGAGGAAGGCCATATCGTAACCAATAACCACATTGTGGCGCCGGCCGACCGGATCGTCGTCATCTTTCACAACGGCTTCGAGGCGGAGGCCGAGGTCGTCGGGACGGACGTGGACAGCGACCTGGCCGTCATCCTGGCGGATACTCTGGCCGAGGGGGCCTATCCGTTGCCCTTGGCTGACTCGGATACGGTGGATGAGGGCGATTGGGTGATCGCCATCGGGAACCCCCTGAGCCTGGGCGGTACGATGACGCTGGGGATCGTGAGTGCCAAGGGGCGCATCATCCCTTCCGGTGCCAGCAGATATTCGATTCCTGAGGCCATTCAGACCGATACCGCTATCAATCCCGGCAACTCCGGTGGCCCGCTGCTCAACTTGTCCGGTGAGGTCGTAGGCGTAAACGCTCAGATCGCCACCGCCGGGGGTACCCAATCAAGCGCCGGACTCGGTTTCGCCATCCCCGCCAATTTTGTGCGGCGTGTCGCCCCTGTCCTCATTGAGGTCGGATCCTATCAATGGGCATGGATAGGGATTGAAGCCCCACCGACCGGCGTCAATCAGCTGATTATGGAGGCCAACGAATTGGATACCCAATGGGGGGCCTACGTCAACGCGGTGGCCGAGGTCGGTCCGGCGGACGAGGCCGGGATCCAGGGGAGTACAGGGACTGAAGACGTTCGAGGCTTTGAAGTCCCGGTCGGCGGCGACGTCATCGTCGAAGCCGAAGGCAAGCGAGTCAAAGACTTTGCCGATCTGCTTTCGGAAATCGCCAGCAAAAGCCCGGGTGAAAGTCTGGACCTTACCATTCTGCGGGACGGCGATCGTCAACAAGTGACCGTCACACTAGGCATGCGCCCCACAGAGAATGAATAAGATCGGCGCTCGTATTTGCAAGCGATAGACATAACTGAAGAAATCACAGGGCAAAAGTTGGTATCTGTTTAGTCTTCTGAGGTGCAACGCACTTTTACGCCTGGCAAATAGGTACGGTATGCACTAAGTGTAGGTTATGGACTCAATTTAAGTGCGTTGCACCACCGTCTGCAGGGCACTGTATCCTTT
>DAOTTS010000172.1:0-7063 GCA_034437735.1 Anaerolineae bacterium | reverse complement strand
AACTTCGTTTTCTGGTGCCCGGAGGATTTCCCCGCCGATATCGCGGTGACCTGGGACTTTTGGCCCCTGGAGGAACCGGGGCTGTGTATCCTGTTCTTCGCGGCCACCGGGCGCGCGGGCGAGGACCTCTTCGACGAACGTCTGGCGACGCGCACGGGCATCTATGGGCAATATCATCACGGGGACATCAACGCCTTCCATATCTCGTATTTCCGCCGCCGTTGGCCCAAGGAGCGCGCGTTTCACACCTGCAACCTGCGCAAGAGCTATGGCTTTCACATGGTCGCACAGGGCGCGGATCCCATCCCCTCGGTGGCGGACGCGGATTCGCCGTATCATATCGAGTTGGTGAAGTGCGGGGCGGAAATCACCTTCGCTGTCAATGACTTGGTCCTGTTGCGCTACGGGGACGATGGTGAGACCTACGGCCCGCGTTTGGGCGGGGGCAAGATCGGCTTCCGCCAGATGGCGCCTCTGGTCGCGGGGTATGCCAATCTCAACGTGCACGCCGTTGAGAAGGCGTGCGGGGTCCTGCTCCAAGGGGATTGCCAAATCCCCGTAGCACCCCGCGAAATCCCAAAGAGCCATAAAGAATAACGACTGAAGTCGTTACTACGAGCCTTATAGGCTTCGTTAAGGAGAGATTGCATGCGAGATCCGATTGTGTTTCAAAAACTAGACGTGACCTTCGACGGCCCGGCGTTCCCGGCCAGCGCCACGCTCACGTTTGAATACGCGGACGGCGACCCGGTCGGCCCCGCGCCTCAGATTGTGGTGGAGGGGGGGCGGCGCGGGACCTGGGTGTTGCGCTTCACGCCTGAAGCGCCGTTGCCGGAAGGCGCGCGCATCGCGTTCCGCAAGGTGGAGAACGAATTCCGTTTCGCCTATCGCCATCAGCACTATTGGCCCGACGCCCTCAACTACGTCACCGTCGCGGACGGGGAGGGCAATCCGTTGCCTTTTGAGTGCGATTCCTGCCTCAAGAGCGCGGTGTGGGCCGTGGTCACGCTGCCCCGTGATTTCGCGTCGGGTGAAACTGTCGTCGTCCGCTTGGGCGACATGCGGTACGGTGGGGGTGGAAGCAGCGTCTGGTCCACCGAGTACGAGCGCGCCCGCGTCGTGGCGGGAGTGCAAGCCTCGGCCGCTAACGCTTCCCAGGTCAGGAGACCGGCTGTGGGCCTCGGTCAGGAGACCTTCGGCCAACGCCAAGCCAACGTCAATGAAGTCGGGGGTGTGTTCCGTCCGGCGCCGGACGCGACCGTCGCCGTCAAAGTGGTGGCGTGTTCCCCCGTCGAGCATATCTACATCTTCGCCCCGTCCACCGCGCGGGTGGGGGAGCCTTTCACCACCGTCGTTCTGCCGGTAGACATCAACGGGAACCTGTTGGAAGCCGAGGAGAACTTCCGTTTGCAGATGCCGTCCGCAGTCGCCGGGCGGGTTGTTTCACAGGTCACGTCCGGCATGAAGACCCTGCACGTGGAGACGGTCGTGGATCAAGAGGGAATCGTGCGCCTGGAGGGGCATGCGGGTGCGGGGGAACGCACCGGAAAGCGTGGCATCCTGAGGCCGCTTGCGCTTGGGGTCGAAGGATCCACCTCCAATCCTATCCGCGTGACCTCTGGCGACGCGGATCATCCGAACATCTATTGGGGCGAGTTCCACTGGCACGGCTATGATGCCAGCGAGCTCAACACGCTGAATCCCAATACCCATCCCGACAAGGCCTACCGCTACGGGCGTGACGTAAGCCGCTTGGATTTCTGCGCCAGCGGATCGCACATCTTCCGCCATGCACCCGATGCCGTCCACGAGTGGTGGGACCTCTACCGCGAGGCCGCGCAGACGTACGACGAGCCGGGGCACTACGTCACGTTCATGGGGTGCGAATGGCGCGACACCACGAAAATGGGCGGCGACCGCAACATCATCTGGAAACACCTGGACGTGCCCGCGCCCGATCCCACCTGGAAGATTCATGAGCTGTACGGCCGCTTCCGCGGGCAACCGGTGATGATGACGCCCCACGTCGGCGGTGCCATCGCGCTGCCCTATCAGCACGACCCGGAGGTCGAGCGGCTGTGTGAGATGGTCTCCGGTCACGGGAACTTCGAGTGGTTCGGGCAAGCGTATCTCAGCAAGGGCTATCGCGTGGGCTTGATCGGCGGCTCGGACGGCCATCGCGGCACGCCTGGCCACCCCCGTGTCGTCCATATCTCCGGAGGCCGCTTCGCCAACATGCTGCGTTTGCGCGATGCCGGATGGTCCGGCGGCCCGCTGCTGGCGGTCTACGCCGCGCGCCTGGACCGTGACGCGCTGTGGGAGGCGTTCCGCGCGCGTCATACCTACGCCTCGACCGGGACTAGAGCCTTGGTTGAGTTCCGGGTCAACGACGCGCTGATGGGTTCCGAGATCGCGGCGGATACGGAGGTCGAGATCACCTGGCGCGTGGCGGGCACCGCGCCCATCGCGCGCGTGGACCTGATCCGCGACCAGCACCGCCTGACCCGCTGGGAGAGGCATCAGTCGGAGACCGCCATTCCCAATCATTCCGCCATTCCCAATCGTTCCGCTATTCCCAATCGTTCCGCGAGGTCTCTGACCGAAGCGGGCACCTACACCGACCGCCCCCCGGACGGCGTCCACTACTACTACCTGCGCGTTATGCAGGCGGATGGCGAGTGGTTATGGTCCTCGCCCGTCTGGGTGACATCGACATGCGGTGGTCCGCAAAAGGACCTCCCGGCATGGAACGCGCCGGAGGATATCGACCTGAATCAGATCGGTGATACACCAGCGGCGGATTACTTGGACGATCTGTTGGATTACCTGCGCACCGAGGAGCAGGCCGAGGCGTTTGAGCACATCACGCCCTACGAGGTCGTTCACGCGCCCATGGGTTCCTACGCCGTCTTCCTGTGCACCGTACGCGGGAAGCGCCTGCGCATCCACTGGTTCTACGAGTTCGAGGTCCCGCGCATCCGCCTGGAGGTCGGCTGGTCCCCCTACGGCCGCGAGCGCATCATGGGTGAGCCCTGGGCTGCCCCCCTTTTTTCGGGCCAGGATAGGTTGGGAAGCTAGCCTGCGTCATGGGTGGGCCCTGGGCCGCCCCGCCCTCTCCAAGACCTTGGAGAGGGCGGGGACATCAATTATGTTGCGGTCTGTCATCAGCCCAATTCTCTACCATCAATCCGGGGACTCTAGAGAATTCCCCTAGGTTATTTGTCACCAAAACGATGTCCATACTCACGGCGTGCGCGGCGATCAGCATATCCATCGCGCCGATCGGTTGCCCCGCCCGCTCCAACGTTGTTCTGAGCGTCCCATAGGCCTCCGCTGCCGCTTCGTCGAACGCCGCTATCGTCAAGGGCAGCAAAAACTGTGCCAACGCGCGCCCGTTCACCTTATGGCGTGCGCTTTTGGCCACCCCATACCACAGTTCACTGACCGTGATCGCGGAGACGCCGATCTCCCCGATGGCACAGGCGCTGAAGCGCTTCATCACCTGCACCGGCTTTTGCTTGATGAGATAGATGCAGATATTGGTGTCCAGCATGTACTTCATTCGAACAGCCCCTCGCGAATCTGGGACGCGGGCTGATCCCGGCTGGCCATGAAATCATCCGTGAACTGCTCTAAGCTCTCGAAGAGAACGTGCCACGAATCCTGGTGTGGCAACAGGACCACGGCATTGCCCACCTTCTTAATAAACACGCGGGATCCCTCAAAGCGGAACGCCTTCGGCAGCCGCACCGCTTGACTGCCCCCATTCTTAAACAACTTCGCCGTTCTCATAGCGCCCTCCTTGTAGTATATATAGTGCGTATATACTATCCTGCCTATCGCTAAAGTCAAGCCGGGGCCGCCATAGGGTGGGGGCCCCGGCTGTGTCTCGGCCTATCCAACCTTGGGGAGGGAACGCTTGCATAAGGGATACCGCTGTTTATCAAACCCCAAAAACCATGCTATACTCCCTATGTCCGCCCGTTCAAAAATCTGGGGCTTGCCGTAAACTGGTAGCGTTTCCCTGGAACCTGAGCGCATTGCAATGTCGGATTTTTATCACGTATAGGAACGAGTAAAAGGAGGAACCATGGTAAAGAAACTGAACCGCAGAGAGTTTTTGAAAGGCGTTGGGATTTTAGCCGCAACGCAGGCATTGGCCGCGTGTGTGACCGTCGCCGAGCCCCCGAAGCCCGAGGCCCCGGCAGAGGGACCGGGCGAGGAAGAGGTCACAGAAGCGCCGGCGGTGGTGTCCGAGCCGATCACGCTTAACGTTGTCCATGCTCAGAATGTCGAGCTTGAGCCACAATTGCACGCCAGTGGCAACGCGCGGGTGTTGACCTCGAATATCTATGAGAACCTGGTCACGTTGTCCGTGGATGGCACCGAGATCCTGCCCCAGTTAGCCACCGATTGGGAGCGCATCGACGACATGACGTTTGAGTTCACGCTGCGCAAGGACGTTAAATTCCACAGCGGCGACCCCTTCAACGCCGAGGCAGTCAAGTACACCTTCGACCGCTATCAGAATCCCGAAAACGAAGCACCGCAGTTATCGCAGTACCCCTTCGCCAGCCCCGAGATCGTGGATGACTACACTGTGCGTATCGCGTCGCTGGAAAATCCCGACCCCACATTCTTGAAGCGCATCGCGGGCATCGGTTGCACGATTGTCAACCCCCGCTTCGCCGAGGAGCAGGGGCTGGAGGGCATGATGCAAGCGTCCGATGGTACCGGGCCGTATAAGTGCACCAAGTGGGAGTTAGACGGCGAGATCGTGCTGGAGGCCTACGACGACTACTGGGGCGGACGGCCCATAATTGACAAAGTCGTGCAGACGGCCGTGGTCGAGCCCAGCACGCGGGTAGCTGCACTGCTGGCAGGCGAGGCGGACTTTGTCTTCAGCCCGCCGCCCACCGAGGCGAAAGCCGTCGAAAATTCCGATGTGGCGAAGTTGGGCACGGTGATCGGCAACCGTGTCAGCTATTACCCCTTCATCACCAATAAAGAGCCCACAGATAGCAAGCGCTTCCGTCAGGCGTGTAACTACGCCTCGAATTTCCAGGTCATCATCGACAACGTCCTGGAGGGGCGCGGTTACCGGGTGGCGTGTATGTCCCTGCCGCACTACTTCGGCTATAACCCCAACCTAGAGCCCTATCCCTACGATCCCGATAAGGCCAAGGAACTGCTAGCCGAGGCGGGCTACGGCGACGGTGTGGAGGTGGAGATGCTGCAGCTCGTGGGCCGCTTGCCCTACGATAAAGAGGTCGGCGAGGCTCTGGCCGGTGAGCTGACCAAGGTAGGTATCAACGTCAACCTGAATTTTGTCGATATCGGCGGCGCGGGCGCTGCCTTGTGGGAGAACCCCGATCTGGAAGGCTTCCACCACATCAGTTGGGGGACAAGCACGATGGACGGGGACTACGCCATCGGTAACTACTGGCTCTCGGACTCCTTCTTCGCCGAGAACAGCCACCACTACAATAACCCCGCGTTCGATCAGTTGATCGCCGATGCTCGGTATGAGCTTGACACCGAGAAACGCGAGCAGATGTACTGGGAGGCCGAACAGATGATCTACGACGACGCTGTCGCCATCTGGGGATACGCGATCCAGCTTATCTACGGCATGAGCAACCGTTTGCAGTGGGAACCCCGCCGCGACGAGCTCGTGTTGTACAAGGACATGACGGTCACCAGCTAGGGTTTTGTTTCTACCTTCCGGGAAGCTGCCGGACCTGCTGGATCCGCCGGACCTACTGGATCCGCGCTTCCCGGAAGGTTTGTAGAGGTAGGAGGAACAGCGATGACGATCGCGGTTGATAATGTGGAGACAACGCCACACCAGGTGAGGGTGCGCACAACGTTTAAACGTTATAACGTTGGAACGTTTAAACGTTATAACGTTCCAACGTTCCAACGTTATAACGTTCCAAACCCTTTATTCTCATAGGAGTTATGCATGACAACTTATATCATCAAGCGCATGTTGCAGGCCGTCGTCGTCATCGTGGGGGTGATGATGGGGACGTTCTTCCTGCTCCAGCTCACGGGTGACCCGGCGCGGGCCATGTTGCCCCTGGAGGCCGACCCTGAGGCCGTGGAGCAAATGCGGGATAAACTCGGGCTCGCCGAACCCCTCCCAGTGCAGTTCGCCCGCTATATGGCACGCGCGGTTCAGGGCGACTTCGGGGATTCCTTAAGCCATAAACATATTCCCGCCCGCGAGATCGTCTTCAGCCGCTTGCCCGCCACGCTCCACCTGGCGCTGACTGTATGGGTGGCCAGTATTACCTTCTCGCTGTTCCTCGGCATCATCGCCGCGCTTAACCGAGGGAGGTGGGTGGACAATATCTCGATGGTGATCGCCATGCTAGGCCAGTGTATCCCCTCGTTCTGGCTGGGTCTGATGCTGATCCTGCTCTTCGCCGTTGGCCTGCACTGGCTGCCCACCTCGGGGCGCGATGGTATGAACGTGCGCTATCTGATCCTGCCGGCGCTGACGCTGTCAGCCCCGTTTACCGCCCGTATGACGCGCGTGATACGTTCCAGCATGCTAGAGGTCCTGGGCAAGGACTACGTCCGCACCGCGCATGCTAAGGGGCTGGCGCGCCGCGTCGTCGTCCTGCGCCATGCGCTGCGCAACGTGGCTATCCCTCTGGTGACGCTGTTTGCTATGGACTTCGGCTCGCTACTCAGCGGCTCGATTATCACCGAGACCATCTTCGGCTGGCCCGGCGTCGGGCTGCTGGCCAATGATGCCATCGTCATGCGTGACTTCCCCGTGGTGCAGACCATCGTCTTTTACGTCGCCACTGGCTTTGTGCTCATCAACTTGGTGGTCGACATCTTATACGCCGCCCTCGACCCGCGCGTCAGGCTCGGCGGCGAGGCATAATAAAAACCCGACAGGTCCACAAGCAACCCTGTCAGGTTTGCAAGGAGGTATTATGACCCGTACTGAAACATCCCACTCAGTATCCCCGGCCCCGGGGGCAGACACTCGCCAGGGGAGCTTCAAACGTATGCGCCAACTTCTGGCCAAAAGCCCTACCGGTCT
>DAOTTS010000171.1:0-9293 GCA_034437735.1 Anaerolineae bacterium | reverse complement strand
TGCACCGGGACACGAGCAAAGCCTTACAACAGTTCCAGGCACAAGCTGAAGAGCTTCGGCAAAACCTTGCGCTCTCCAATGCTCCCCCTTGATAAAATGTCATCTAGGGGTGGGCACTGCTGGACGGGGCCATCAACGCCGCGCTGGCCTCGAAGCGGGTCGACCTGGACACCTGGCTCGACGGCCTGCCTATCTCCTCAGAGGCCAAGGAGCGGATCGATGAGGTGGTGTCGAAAAACCTCCCCGACCGCCAGTTCGACCTGGATGAGAACGCGGCGCAGAAGCTGATCGGAAAGCGCCGCTTCCGGGGCGATAGCGGGCTAAAGGTCGAGGTGCCGGCCGAGGCCTACGATCAGGTGGTGCATTCAGTCTCCCATATTGAGAATGCACCGGGCAAGCCGCCCTACTACGAAATCATCATCCACACCGGGAAATGGGACGAGGTGACGCGATGAACGACGAGAGATGGCTAACCGACCCGGCGGCCCCGCTGCGCACCTTCTCCCAGGCGCTGGGCGATTGGGCTCCCGACTGGGCGAATCGCGAGGAGCTCGATCAACTGCGCTACCGCCGCGAGGACTTCAGCTGTGACGTCGTTGCGGATCTGACGTTGGAGCAGCTGCGCCCGCTGGCGGAGGCGTACGGCGACGCGCTGCGGTGTTGCTTCCTCCTGGAAGCCATGCCCGCGCTGGAGGTCGGTCCCGACCTGGACGCGGCGGATTTGGCCGAGTTTCGAGCGATCACCGAGGACAGCCCTACCGTGGTCTTCGACTTCGCCCTGAACAAGCGTCGGCTTCTCCAGAACTGGCTGGGCGAGCCGCGTGATCGTTGCCGCCCCTTCTTGTACCTGTTCCCGGGCGCGCTGGAGCGCCTGTTGAAGGTCCCCCTTGAAAGGCTGCGGGATCTTGAGGCGATGCTCTGGGGCGCGGATCCGGCTCAGAAGGTCCTCATCCTGGTGCCCGATCACGACATCTGGCTCGACGGGCCCTATCTGGCCCTGGTCGGCGGCGAGCGGGTTGCCCAATGGCGCCAGGCCTTGCCCCAGGAGGACCAGGACCTTACAGATGATGCGAACGAAGACGATGATGGCGACCCGCTGCGCTTCATCGTCGAAGCGCGCGCCAGCACGTTGAAGTGGGATCAGCCTTGGGTGGATAACCTGACTCCCCTGCATCTCAAGCTGGAGGGCGACGGCGGCCCAGGCGGCGTTCCGATCGCGACCCTGCTGAAGCAACATCTGGTTAACCTGGTGATGCTGTACACCGCCGACCGCTCGCTGGAACGGGAAAGGGATCTGCTGGCCACCTACGCCGGCACCCAGCACAGCGTGGCGGTCCCCTTGCTCGAGACGGATCAACTCTGCCCGGACCCCATCGACGAGGGCACCCACGCGCTGCTGGAGATCTTCGAGTGGGCCTACGATCCTAACTTCTCCGTCGACAAGCTGCCCCTCGTCCAGGTGGGCGTGGCCCGCGCCCTGCACGCCGCCGATGCTGGCACGCGCTGTCGGCTCTTGCTCCACAACGCCCCCGCAATCTACGATAGCCTGCAATACCACTGGAAGGCGCTCATCGAGGACAAGGTGGACGCCTACATCACGCAGGTGCGCGCGTTGGAGGATTACGTCGGGGAGACGGCCCAGGCCTTCGCCGACCAGGTGACCAAGATGATCGACGACCTGACGAAGAACATGCTGGCGGCCGTGGGGGTGGTCGTGGGGACCTTCATCGGCTCGTTGTTCAAGGATACGTTCAACCCAGCGATTTTCTCTCTGGGGATGTTCGTCTACGCGCTGTACGTGACCGTGTTTCCCCTGGCCTTCGGCATGGCCAACCGGCGTGAGGAGTACGAGGCGTTGAATGAGGAGTTCGCGGACCGCCGTGAGCGCTTCGAGGCCCTGCTGTACCGAACCCGAGTCGAGGAGATCATCGGAGACCGAATCCGGGACAGCCAGAAGCGCTTCGAGCGCTGGTTTTCCAAGGTGAAATACGCTTACATCACTTTGATCGTTTTGGCAGTCGTGGCAGGCATTGTGGCAGTGGTCATCTTTGGCCCCGTGAGCCCTGCGACGACGACCACCTCGCCGGCGGCGACGCCCACCGTCGCCGGTCCGTGACGGCGCCGCCTGACATCACACGGCTTTCTGACGCAAACTCGGTTGACCAACCGGGCAAGCTGACGTATACTTGGTGTGACGTCTCTTCGGGCTCCTGACGAGTCCGCGGATGACGGGGGTGAGATCTATCTTAGCGTAAGGAGGGAGATCTATGGACCAACGCGAATACCGTACCTTGATCCTGGCCGGCTTGCTGCACGACGTCGGCAAGCTGCTCAACAAGCCCGATCCACACGGCAAGAAGCACGCCGCCTATGGCGAAGAGCTCCTCCGCGCATCTTCCTACGCCGATCTGCTCCAGGAGCGATTCGGCGAGGACGTGGATGCTGAGATGTTGCGCTACCTCGTGCTGCGGCACGACCCCTACCTGGAGACGGATTGGGAGCTACCTCAGCACGAAGATATGCTGCGCTGTATACGGCTGGCCGATGGGATCTCGGCCGGCGAGCGCTCGCTTGAGAAGGTCTACGGCGAAGAAGCGCGGGGTACGCGTGCGCTAGACTCCATCTTCTCCCGCCTCGACCTGGGACGCCCGGCACCTTCTGAGGCTCTCGACTATGCTCCGGAAGCGCTGCATCCCTCGGGGGCTTTTCCTGTAGCAGGTATCGAACCGCTGGCGGAAGAGGACTACGCAACCGTCCAGGAGTCGTTCAAGACCGCGCTGGCCTATGCGCTGAGGGAGGCCGGGGATTGGCGAGCTTTGGAGGCGTGGATCTATTCCCTCCTGGAGCGATACACCTGGGCGGTGCCCAGCGCCGTTCACCTGGTCCCACGTGACGTCTCCCTCTTCGACCACGCCCGGACCAGTTGTGCCATCGGCGCTGCGCTGGCCCTTTACCGCTACAGCGATCTTCCCCGCCGTCGGCGCACCTTCCTGTTCATCAAGGGCGATGTCTCCGGCGTGCAGGACTACATCTACACCGTCGCCAACGTAGGACCGGGCGGCGTGGCCAAGCGCCTGCGGGCGCGATCCTTCTTCGTCACCGCTCTGACCGAAACTCTCTCCCATCGCCTGTTGGACGACCTGGTGCCCGGCTATCGCCTGCCGGTGGCGGCCAAGATTATGGCCGGCGGCGGCCAGTTCGTGCTGTTGGCGCCCAACCTGCACGCCGTGCACGACCGCTTGGAAACCATCGAGCGCGAGGTGAACGGGTGGCTGTGGCGCGAGTTCCAGGGCGACTTGGCGGTGGTGTTCGGCACTGCCACTGCTGGTCAGAAGGATCTGACGGTCAAGCCCGGTGAATCTCGCACCGCCTGCGACGTACTCAATGATCTGCACCGAGACACCGAGGCAGCCAAGGGCCAACGCCTGGGCGCGATCCTGCAGGACGACGAGGGTTGGTCCAAGGAGGCCTTCAAGTGGGAAGCGAAGGCTTACCCCGACGGCGATTGTCCCAGCTGCCAGCGCCTACCGGCCCGGGCCGGGGAAGGCGCGACGGTCGATCAACGGCTCTGCCCCCGCTGCCACCAAGACCGGATGCTCTCCGAGCGGATCGTAGGCGCGCGCTACATCGCCTACTACCACGGCGCGTCGCCGCAGGCCGTGAGCGGACGAGGCGATGACTGGCTCGACCGCAGTACCCTCAGTCTCTTCGATGACGAGGCGACTCGCCACGTGGTGCTGCTGCGCGACCTGGACGACCTGGACCGATTGGACCGCCGCCCCTACCAGCTGGACGGTTTCGGCTACGAGACGCCCACACCCGAAGGCCCGGCGCTGGTGCGCCACTTCGCCAACCACGTGCCGCGCTGGGACAGCCTGGATGATTTGGCGGCTTTCTGCACCGACGAGCGGGGCTGCGTCCAGGGCAGCTACAAGGACGACGAGACTTGCGGTATCCTGGTGCGGCCCGACGGATCCCACGTTCGGGCGCGGGATTTCCCCATCCTGCAGACCTTCGGCTGTCTCTCGGCCGCCGCGGCGGAGCAGGCCGATCCGGACGGCGAGATGTTCCACGGCGCCCAACTGCTGGGTGTACTGCGGGCTGACGTGGACAACCTGGGCCGACTCTTCCACCAGGGCATCGGCGAGGTCAAGAGCCTCTCTCGCCTGGCGACCCTCAGCCGGATGACGGACCTCTTCTTTAGCGGCTGGGTGAATGAGACGCTGAACGACCCGCCCGATGGATCCGACTACGACCGCATCTACACCGTCTACGCCGGGGGCGACGATCTCTGTCTGGTGGGGCCGTGGGACGTGATCATCGATTTCACCCAGTATATGGCAGATGAGTTCCGACGCTACACAGCCAGTAACCCCAACGTCACTCTCTCGGCCGCCATCTCCGTGACCAAGCCCAAGTTCCCCATCGCTACCTCGGCCCGGAAGGCGGGCCAGTTGCTGAAGGCGGCCAAGGACGCCGGACGCAACCGCCTCAATCTCTTCGGCGTGATCACCCGCTGGAGCGAGGCGCCCGATGAATGGGTCGGCTTGAGCAACGATCGGAAGGAACAGCTGGAGGAGCAACGGAAGCACGCCAACCTACCCTGGGAGGCGCTCTGGCCCTGGGCCGAACTGCTGGATGAGGAGCTGACCCGCTGGCGGGAGGCCGAAACCGAGCGTTACCCCGTCTCGCCCGGCTTCGCCCACCGGCTGCTGAGCTACGCCGAGATGGCCCGCCGCTGGGAACGGGAGCAGGCGATCAGCGCCGAGGATATGCTCTACCTGGCGCGTCTCTCCTACGATCTGGGGCGCAACGTGGTCACCAGCGACGCCGTGCAAGAGGATACCAAACGCAAATTGAGCACATTGACGCAGCTTTCCAACCGCGAGGTGATGGCCGGGATGCGACTGCCCATCACCTATGCCTTATACCGCAACCGAGAAAGGAGTGGAGAACGATGAGTGTGGACCGCAATTTCCTCACAGGAGGTTACTTCGAGACGAAGAACGGCGAGCGGGTGGTGCGGGCCGACCTGATGGCCGAGCACGCCCAGGCCTACGGCGAGCTCTTCGCCAGCCGCAATCGCCGCAATCAGGTCTCCAGCAGCCAGTTGCGAGCCTTCTACGGCGACGTCAAGGCGCTGGAAAAGAAGATCGAGCAGGGCGGCGAGGATGCCTTCGACAGATTCTACTATCTGATCAAGATGCTCAAGTCGAAAGCCTCGTACGTCCAGGGAAAGCGCACGGGCGGCCGGGTGTCCAAGGCCTTCCGGGACTACATCCACGCCTGCGTGGACGCTATCGAGACCAAAGAGGACTTCGAGGCTTTCCTGAAATTCTTCGAGAGCACAGTGGGCTTCTACTACGGGGCCGGAGGAGAACACATCCGATGACCGAGAAAATGCAACTTAAGGACTACTTGACGCTGCGCGGCACCCTGCGCTGTGTGACCGGGCTGCGCATCGGCGGATCGAGCGAGACCATTGAGATCGGCGGGCTCGATAACCCGATCATCAAACACCCCCTGACCGGGATGCCCTACGTGCCGGGCTCTTCGCTCAAGGGAAAGATGCGCTCGCTGCTCGAGCTGCGGCTGGGGTTGATTGACCCGCGGCCCAAAGTGAACGGTCGGGAGAACCGTGCCTACGGCGAGGTTCATCGTCCCGGTGGCTATGGCTGCCAGGGGGACGAGTGCCCCATCTGTCGTCTCTTCGGCTCCAACGCCGGCGAGGGCGAGCTGGGTCCCGGTCGGCTGATCGTGCGCGATGCCTACCTGACCGACGAGTGGGACGAAAAAGTCCACGAGCGCCTGATGGCTGGCGAGCCGGTCACCGAGATCAAGTACGAGAACACCATCAACCGCATCACGGCGGCGGCCAACCCCCGTCCGATGGAGCGAGTGCCGGCCGGCGTGACGTTCGCTCTCGAGATCGGCTACCACGTCTTCGACACCGGTGACGGCGGCGCGACCGACCGAACGCTCTACGAGCACGTGGTCGAGGCGCTGCAGTTGGTGCAGGCCGACACGCTGGGCAGCTCCGGCAGCCGGGGTTACGGCAAGGTCGCCTTCGAGAACCTGACACTGACCGACCTGAGCGGAGACGTCGTGGCTCAAGGGGATACGCTGGACGACCTGCGCGCCGCGCTGGCATGACCGGCGCATCGCGGCCCCGTCTCCACAGAGACATTCTCGGACACCGTCTGGGCTATTTGGGAGCGTTAATCGCGCGATCCCGTGCGACATCCCTGATGGCACACACGCTCAGCGTTGCTCGAGAGTGCTCACCATTGAAACGAGGTTGGATCTATGACTATCTACCGATTGACCATCCGGCCGCTTACCTCGTTCCGCACCCCGCTGCAGTCGGACACCATCTTCGGCCACCTGATGTGGGCGCTGCGCTATCTGGAGGGCGAGGACGCGCTGCTCGCCTTCCTGGACCGCTACCGGAACAGCAAGCCTCCGCTGCTGGTCTCGGCTGGCTTCCCCGAGGGCACGCTGCCCGCGCCGGTGCTCCCGTCCGTTGATGAGGATGAGGACACAGAGGGTGTGGATGGCTCTAGCCCGGCCGATCAAGTTGTCACGCGTATGCTGCGCAAGGCGCTGGAGGACGACCGCTATCTCCCGCTGGCCCAATGGCGTCAGTTGGCCTCTGCCCTATCGGCGGAGCGGCTGGATAACCTGCGTGAGGAAGCTCGATCGCAGCTCCGGCGGCTGAGGGCCACGGCGACCCGGCAGACCATTACCCGTACTGCCGTGGATCGCATGACGGGCAGCGCCCGCGAGGGTCGTCTCTTCGTGAGCGAGGAGACCTTCTACGCGCCCCAGCGCGCCTTCGAGGTCTGGCACAAGGTGCTGGCCGAGGAAGACGACCTGGTAGAGCGCCTGAACCGCTGGTGGGACTGGATCCGGCGCAATGGCTTCGGGCGCGGCAAGTCCTCCGGGCACGGCGCTTTCCGCATCGTGGGCGATGGGCTGAGTGAGGCGAGCGACGACCTGCCGCAGGTCGAGAAGCCCAACGGCTTCCTCAGCCTCTCGGCCTGGATCCCCCGACACTCTGATCCCACTGACGTCACCTATCACACACGCGTCAAGCGCGGCAAGCTGGGCGAGGCGCTGACCATCCCCAGTCCCTGGAAGAAGCCGCTCTTGATGCTGGAGCCCGGCGCTGTCGCTCACCTGGACGACGGAGAGGATGTGCGCGAGTGGTACGGACGATTGGTCGAAGATGTCCACTGGACACACGATGAGATCGTGCAGTATGGCTACGCTTTTCCGATGCCGGTACGAATCGCGGGAGGGAACCGATGATGGAGTATCGTTTTCAATTGACCCCGCTTACCCCCATCCACGTCGGGACCGGTGACACGCTGGAGCCTTTTGAGTACGTCGTCGCCGGCGACACGCTCTACCGCTTCGCGATGGACGACTTCCTGTTGGCGCTGGATCGCGAGGATCAGGCCCGCTTCGTCGAGGTGGTCGAGCAGAGCGTGCCTGCCACGCGCCGCTTCGTCGCCGAGCACGTCGGCGCGGCGGTGGAGGTCGTGCGTTACACCGCCGACGTTTCACCTGCCGCTCGCGCCCTCTACGACGGGCGAATGGAGGGCCTGGGCCACCCCGAGGTCCACACCTGCATCTGCACCGAAGATCGCGCGTACGTCCCCGGATCGTCGCTCAAAGGTGCCTTGCGCACTGCGCTGCTCTACCACGCAATGCCCAAGGGCAGCCAGGAGAAAGACGCTCGCCAGTTGGAGCGCTCCGTCTTCCGCTACGGGCGCATACAGCAGGACCCCTTCCGTGCCTTCAAGGTCGGCGACGGCGAGCCGCTGGCGGGGGAGACCTGTGTGCGAGCGGTGACTGTCAACACGCAACATTCCGGGCAGTGGTCCGAGGACGTCACGATGCTGATCGAGACGATCCCGGGCTTCCTCTCGGACGACATCGAGCCCACATCTCGCCACCCGGTCACCTTCGACGCGTCCTTCTACGAGTATCACGAACGCGCCTTCCGCCTCAATCCCGGGGCGGTGTTGACCGCTTGCCGCGACTTCTACGGCGAGCATCTGACCGCCGAGCGGGACTACACAAGCAGCCTGTCGCAAACGGCGGCGGCCTACGATGCATTGACTGACTACGCCGAGCGTATGCCCGCTCACGCCTGCCTGGTGCGGATGGCCTGGGGCAGCGGACGTGACGCGGTCACCGTCGGATATGCCCTGCAAGATGCACCGAGACCTCGCTCGCGTCGACTCACGGGCGATGGCTTTCCTTTGGGCTGGGCTGAACTGGCGATCTTCGACGCCGAGGGCGAGCCGGTTGCGGCCGACGAGGGGCTTCCTGGTGTCGCCCCGCCTCCAGAACCGGAGGAAGGGCGTCCCCGTTCCATCCACGATCTGCGGGAGGGAATGGAGCTGCAGGGAACCGTGACCAACACCGTCGACTTCGGCGCCTTCGTCGATCTGGGCATCGGCAAGGACGGGCTAATCTACATTTCCCAGCTATCCGAAGGATACATAAAAGAGACCACGGACGTTGTGCGCAAAGGCAACCACGTCCGCGTCCGGGTGCTCAACGTGGAGTTGGCCCGGGGGCGCATTTCCCTCAAGCTGCTGGAGGTTATTCGCTGACGTGGAGGACGTGATCCGCCTGCCCAATCTCGATCTGGCCCGCTACCGCTTCGCACTCAACCCGCTGGAGCCGATCCCCCTGCCGCCGAACGCGGGCAGCACGCTGCGCGGCGGGTTCGGCTACGTGCTCAAGCGGATAGTCTGCTACCGCTCAAATGTCAAGTGCGAGCAGTGCGACCTGGGCAACGACTGCGTCTACGGCTACCTGTTCCGCACTGCGCCGCCGGAGGACACCGAGGTGTTGAGCACCCTCACCGCCGTGACCCGGCCCTTCGTCATTGAGCCGCCGATGGAAAGGCGAGAGGTCTACACGCCCGAGGAGCGCCTGGTCTTCCACGTCGCGCTGATCGGGCGGGGCATCGCCTACCTGCCCTACTTCGTGCTCGGCTTCCAGCAATTGGGGAACGCCGGGCTCGGCCCACAGCGGGGCCGTTTCGCTCTCCAGGAGGTGACCGCGCTGCGGGGCGACGAGCAGGCGCCGGTGTTCGATGCCACCGACGGGACCATTCGGGAAGTCGATCTCGCCGTTGACCACGCGACGCTGGAGGCCCAAGCCCAAGACTTGCCCACCGATCGTCTCACCGTCACCTTCCGCACCCCCACGCGGCTCAAGCACCAGGGAGCGTTAGTGTGGGAAGGGCCGCCCTTCCACGTCCTGGTGCGGCG
>DAOTTS010000170.1:0-40501 GCA_034437735.1 Anaerolineae bacterium | reverse complement strand
ATCGCGACCCCTCGGGTACTATACGCCAATTGCTTGATCAACACACCGCCCGGCGGGAGGAACTGGTTTCTAGCCGATCCTCGCCTAAGGGTGATGATTAGTCACTCGGGGTTCCGCGACCGCTGGGCCGATCGCACGCCGGACGACCTCCTGGAACCCAAGCTGGCCTTTGTCCTGGGCTGGCTCTGCCACCGGGCCGCCGACCGCCAGATGAAGCCCATCTTCCGCCGCTTCCACCCCGAGAAGAGGCAGTCGCCCACCGAGTGCAGCGTCTACCACGACGCCTTCGTCTTCAACGAGATCTACGCCGGCGGCGAGGAGCCGCCCTACCATCCCGCGATGTTCGGCGAGGGCTTCGCCGCCCTGACGGACGCCGCCCCGGTGGAGAGTCTGAGCGCGTTGATCCGCGTGCTCCTCCGGCGGACGCTCATCGAGATGCACACGCTCATCCCGGACGAGGCCAATCCTGAAGCGTGGATCGCCCAGCTCTTCACGCGCAAGCAGCGCTTCTACGTCGATCTGGCCCGGTACGAGGCCGCCATCACGGACCCCGATCCCGAGAAGGTCCGGCGCTATATCGTCGAGGACCACTTCTACGACCGGGAGGAACCCATCATCCAGACGGCCCGGAGGCTCCAACACGGGGAGACATTGGCCCCGGACGCGGTCGATGAGGCCATCGACGCGGGAGCCGGCAGCCACTACGGGCACGCGCTCGTCCTGGCAACGGGCTACCTGCGGGCCGCCAGCGAGTTCTTCACCGGGCGGATTGAGATGGACGCGCTCAAGGAGCGGCTGGACATCGGCAAGCCGGGGCGTGATGGGAAGCCGGTCTAGTACCGTCCAGGACGCTGCGCCGCTTTCATGCGAACAGAGCCCGTTGCCTCCCAGGCATCGATGGATATGAGAAAGTCGTGGGAGCGTCCTGGACGGTGCGCCGCCTTCATGCGAACAGAGCCTGTTGCCTCCCAGGCATCGATGGATATGAGAAAGTCGTGGGAGCGTCCTGGACGGTGCGCCGCCTTCATGCGAACAGAGCCCGTTGCCTCCCAGGCATCGATGGATATGAGAAGGTCGCGGGAGCGTCCTAGACGGTTCGCCAAAGCAGCACTTGCTTGACTGCATCCCCGTGCTATACTGCAACCGTTGGACCCACAAGGACGATAAACGTACAAAGACTCCGTGACCTACCGAATGAGGAGGCTCTATGGTTGACAGCGAACTTCTGGATATTTTACGGTGCCCGCACTGCGTCAGCGGCGAAACCCGCCGGGAGGACAAGGAAGATCCCGGCGTGCTCGACCTGGTGCGCGAGGATAGCTGGCTGGTCTGTCAGGACTGCGGGCGCAAGTACCCGATCCGCGACGAGATCCCGGTGATGCTGATTGAGACCGGGGAGAAGTGGATGGACACCGACGTGGAGGATCTGCCCGTCCCACCGCCGGACGAGAATTGATGACCGGCGGGAAGCGCAGCATCCTGGTCATCGCGATGAGCGCCGCTGGGGTGCTCTTCATCCTGTTGGGGCTCGCCGGGCTGGCCTTGCCTCAAGCCCAGGAGGGTGCGCGCCTCTGGCAGGTGGATACCCAACACGCGGTCCATCTGATGGACCTGGTGGGCATCTTCGCGGTGGGGATCGGGCTCACCCTGACGTGGCTGGGGGGCAAGTACTGGAACCAACAAGTCCTCGCCTGACCGCCGCCCCGGGCACCTACGGGCTGATCCTGACGTTAGCGCACCCTACCCGCTGCACCATCGGGGCGCTGGGCGAGCACACGCTCCCTCCGGGGCCCTATGTTTATGCCGGCAGCGCCTGGGGACCGGGCGGGCTCAAGGCCCGGGTGGGCCGGCACCTGCGCGGCGACGGCGCCGTGCGCTGGCACATCGATTACCTCCGCCGGCACGCCGATCCTGTCGCGGTCTGGCTGGCGCCGGAGGCGCACCTGGAGTGCGAATGGGCCGCCGCCCTGGCGGCCACACCCGGCGCCGAGATCGTCGTCCCCCGCTTCGGCGCCTCCGACTGCTCCTGTGCCGCGCACCTCTTCCATTTCGCGACCGGCGATCCGACCGCACTCGCGCTGCCGGGGGAGCCCCACCTGCTCAAGGTCTGTGCCTCGCCTCAGGATGAGGCGGGAACCGCACCTTCCGATTGAGTAGGCATCTCACTGCGATCCTCTTCGATGTTCATCACAGCCGGGATGAACAAACCGGTGACCCCCATCAACACGCACACGATCCCCCCCACGAAAAACCAGGCTTGAATTCCGACCCGGTCGGCGACCGGACCGGCGATCATCAGCCCAATAGGGGCCATTCCGCCCCCCACACTGCTCATAATCGTGAAGATTCGCGCCTGCATATCCGGCTCAACGGTAGACTGAATCACGGCGTAGATATGCCAGGTCGCAACGGCATCCAGGGCGAACAGAGCGACCAGGACGAGGGTCGCCAGCATAATCATACTGTCGGCCAACAGCATAATCCGGCGGCGATCCCACCGGTCGACCAGGGTGCCAACGAACGGCCCCAGGATCACATTGGGCAGCGTCCCGGCCATCGAAGCGGTTGCCAGGACAGTCGCCGACCCCGTTGTGACCGTGAGGTGCCAGATCAGGGCAAACTGAACCAGATGACTGCCCAAAATCGAGATCGCCTGTCCCACCCAGATCGTGAAGAACCGAGATTTCCAAGGCTTGTTATCGTGGATTGAGAATTGTGTGGCCATCGATCCTAAAACTCCATCTTCTCAAACTGCGTGAATGCGATCAGGACAAAAAGGACACACCAGAGCGCGGTTGCGAACACAGGGGCGAGCCCGATCTCCCCGGGCATCCCTTGCCCACTGGCGGTCAGCATAGCCATCTTGGGCAGCATCCAGGGGGTGACATAGAACAGCGGATTGATCAACCCGCCCAGCGTACCTCCGCCCAGCACGGAGCCGATCGTAATCCCCAGAATAGGCCCCCGATTGTCGAAGAGTGTCCCAAGCAGCAGGGTGAACGTGAGGTAGAAGAGGGAGTGCAAGATCATCATTCCGATAGCTGCCAGGTAGGGACCCACGGAGAACGGCCCGCCGACGCGGTACGACATCAGGCCATAGGTCACCGTGGCAGGAAGCCCGATCATCAAGATGAGGATCGGAACGACGTGGCCCGCCAGTTTGGCCAGAAGGTACGCCCGGCGGGTCACCGGTTTAGCGAGCAGCCATTCGGTCACGCCGCTCTGCTTCTCGCTGAGGATCGAGCCTTGAGTCAGGACAATGATCCCAATCGCCAGGACCGGGAGGCCAAACTCGAAGAAAACGCTCAATCCCACGGAGAGAATATAGGCCATCTCTCCCCCGATCTGGGCAATTTCCGCGGCGGAGGCCTCTCGAAGCTCCTCATTCGGACCAAAGAGCATAATCCCGGTGAGGCCGCAGAGCAGCACCGTCCAGAGGAGAGCCTGGACCCACCAACGTCGGGTGCCCCACCAGGCGCGGTTCTCTTTGCGAACCAGGTTCGAAAACCCACGCAGGCTCCCCCATTCATTCACGCGTTGAAAATCCGAATTAGCAGGCAGTGTATTAACGGACATGGTTGTCTCCTTTTACGATATCCATGAAAACCTCCTCCAACTCATATTTCTTGCGACTGAACGCGATCACAGTCACACTAGCGTCAGACAGCACAAACCGCAGTAGATCCTCTTCGGCAGCGGATTCGTCGCTCACGCCCACCTGCCAGACGCTTGTCCCGTTCTGCCGGTCAAGATGCGTGTGGGTCACCCAGGGCAGTTTCGCCAACCGTTGATCCAGGCCATCGTGGGCATCCTTCAGCGTCAGCGTGTAAACAACCCCATCCTTGCCGTTCAGGATCTGCTCAATCGGGCCATTGGCCACAAGCTGACCCTGGTTCAAGATAGCGACCGTATCGCTGACCCGCTGCACGTCATCCAGGATGTGGGTTGAATAGAAGATGGTGGTGTACTTGCGTAATCGGGCCATGACGTCCAACACCGCTTGGCGCCCTAAGGGGTCAAGCGCTGAGGCCGGTTCGTCCAGGATAAGCAGATCAGGGTAGTTGATCTGGGCGAGGGCGATGCCCAGACGTTGCATCTCGCCGCCCGAAAACCCGTGGATGGGACGATCAGCCTTGTCCTCCAACCCGACCAGTTCCAGCATTGCATCGCAGCGCGCCCGGATTTTGGCTTGAGGGCCGCTGAAGAAGAATCGCGCGGCGAATTCCAGATTTTCGCGGGCGGTCATTGACTCGATAAAGCGGGGGTGCTGGGGAAGGTACCCCACCCGCTCCCGAATCGCGACGTTTTCCGTGACGATATCATGCCCAAAGATGAAGCCGCTCCCCTGGGTGGGGCGGGTCAATCCCAGCAGGATCTTCATCAACGTGGTCTTGCCGGCGCCGTTGGGGCCGAGAAACCCAAAGATCGAGTTGCGGGGAACGTTCAGATCTACCGATTGGAGCGCTTGCACATCCCCAAAGCTTTTGCTGAGTCCATGGGTGCGAATTACGTTGGATGGTGTCATCATACCTCCAGGCCTTGCCAGTGAGTTTTATAAACTACCTATAGTATAAAAAGAACACCCTTCCGTGATATCAGGCCATGGAAGGGTGTTCACACCAGCCGAGAGCAGGGAGGCTTACCTGGTCAATCGATTAGCTCGGGGAAAGAAACCGCAGGACGGTTTTCACCCGCGAACGCATCTGTACGCCCAGGGCGAGATCCTGCCAGGAGAGGAGGACGGAACCTAAGATTGACTTCCAAGGTCCCCGTGTTATACTCACGGCTGCGGGTCGTTAGCTCAGTCAGGTAGAGCAGGGGCCTTTTAAGCCCAGGGCCGCAGGTTCGAATCCTGCACGACCCATTTCCCCGTTTTTATGTGTATCGGTATGTTAACCAATCACGGCTCCCGCCCGCAACCGCTTAAGCGACGGGGAGGGCCGGCGACCCTCCCCGCTCACAACCGGAATACTTCACTAACGTATCATCCCACCTCGCGTGCCAGAATCCGCACATCGATAGGCGCGACCCGGACCTCGCCTTCGCACGTCTCTCCACTCAGGACGTCCACCCACGTGCCGGGAGGCGTAAAGGACAGTGCTTCCTCGGTGTCATTGAGCGCAAACCACACCCGCTCGTCCGGGCCGACGCGCTGGTAGACGCGCAGCCCGTCAGGGGTCTCGCACAGGGCCGAGACCTCGGCCCCGGCACGCAGGTAGACGACCAACGCGGACAAACTCTCGCCGCGCAGTGAGGCCCCGACGTAGACGACCCGCCCCTTGCCGAAGCGGTGGGCCGTGATGGCGGGGCGCCCCTCGCGCCAGCCGCCGGCGTAGGTCGCCAGCACTTCTGCCGGGCCGGCGTGCACCTCATCGGATAGGACCGAGGCCTGGGTCCCCGTCAGACCGGGGATGACAGCACTCTGCAGCGGCACCGGCGCGTACAGCGGGGAGAGGTCGCTGACGCGAATGCCAGCGGCCTCGACCAGCGGCCCGGGACGGGGCGTCGCAAAGCTCACGTTGTGCGCGTCGACCACGCCGCTGGGCGCGGTCAGGCAGAGCGTGCCGCCGTTCGCCACAAAGGCGCGCAGGTTATCGGCGATCTCCGGATCGATGCAGAACAGGCGCGGGGCAAAGACCAGGCGATAGGCGGACAGGTCTTCGCGCGGGTCCATCGCATCGGTGGGGACGTTCTGATCGCGCAGCGTCGTGTGGATGGCGATCACGTCCTCAGCGGGGTCCCACGCACGAACGCCCAGCCCGGCCTCCAGCGCCCAGCGCGATTCATAGCTCATCACGATCGCAACGTCAGCCTGGGGGCGGGTGGCATCGATCCGCTCACCGACGCGGGCGATCTCGGCGCCCATCCGGGCCAGTTCGTCGTACCGGCGGGCGCGCTGCCCGTCGTGCGGCAGGATACCATCGCGGTGCTGTTCCTGGCCCCACCGGCAGCAGCGCCACCGGAAAAAGTTAACCCCACACGCGCCGTGGGCGAGGGCCATATAGGCCCAGAGCCGCATCCAGCCCGGACCGGTATCCACGCCCAGCAGCCGGGTGAACTGCTCGACCGGCAACACGGTCCCGCGCGCGCCCCGGTAATAATCCAGGACCAACTCGGGGGAGCGCGGGGGATAGTGATTCATCCCGTTGAGGTCGATCACCTTGGCGACCTGCGCGTAGTCGGTGTGCCGGGCGCCGAAGGACTGGAAATTGGTGGTCACCCACTTGCCGGGATCCAGGTCGCGAACCAGATCGCTGCGCCAGCGCGTAAACGCGACGTTGAGTTCGGAGAGAAAGCGCCGGTATTCCAGCGAGAGCTGCGGATTGGTGGCCGGGAGGGGCACTTCGTCCCAGGTGGTGAAATGGAACGACCAGAAATGGGCGCCCCAGGCGTCGTTCAACGCCGCGATGGACCCGTACTTCTCCTCCAGGTAATGATGGAACCGGCGCCGGCAGCGCTCGCAGTAGCAGTCATTGCCCCCGCCGACCTCATTATCGACCTGCCACCCGACTATGGCGTCGTTTCCGGCAAAGTGCTCGATCACGGCCCGGTCGATGCGCCGTGAGAGTCGGATGAATTCGCTGTGACTCAGCCCGATCGTGTAACGCTTGCCGTAGTTGACCGTGTGTCCGTCCGCGTCGACGTTACGCACGCCGGGATAGCGGTCAAAGACCCAGGGCGGCGGCGTGCGCGAGGGCGTACACATTATCGTTTTGATCCCGTGGTCGTCGAGCAGCGCCACGACCTCGTCCATCCAGGCGAAGTCCAGTTCACCCTCGCGGGGTTCCAGCCGGCTCCAGGCGAACTCGCCCATGCGCACGACATTGATCCCCGCGTCCTGCATCATCTGGGCATCGACGGCCCAACGCGCCTCGGGCCAGTGTTCAGGATAATATTGCACACCGTAGAACATAGTATGACTCCTTTACGCTTATCGTCTTATCATCCCCATCCTTATACCTCAAGCCCGGATTCCTGCAAGATCCCCGCCAAAGCCGGCACAACAGAAAGCAGCAGGAGCACGCCACCGGTCGTGACGTGCTCCTGCCCGATCAGCACCAAGCTGCGGAAGGTGGTTACATGTATTATTGAAACCACCGACATAAACCAAGATCTGATGAACGGACCGGCGCTATGGCTATGATCAAAGTCACAGTGACAATGAGAAGCCCAATGGCGGGCAGCAGAAGGGCGGCTCGGATGCTGAGGGTGCTCAGGATGAGGGCTGTGGGGTCGGTATTGTTGTTGCTAGGGGCGGCGAAGGGCGTGCCTAACAGTTCGCTGACATCGACGTTGGCAGTCAGGGCGCCGCTGTTGTAAGTGGCGGTGATGGCTTTCCAGCGGGCGGTATCGGGGGTGCATCCCGGGTCGGGCGCGCCGGCGGCGTCCAGCAGGAACTGGTAGATGCGTGGATTGTTTGTGGTGATATCCGTGTTGCTTTGGCAGGTAATGCTGATGGGAATGCTGACAGTGTAGGTGCCGCTGCCATCGATGGCAAAGAAGTCATGGAAATCGGCACAGCTGTTGTTGGCGTCAGGATCGATACCTTTGGCGAAGGGCACGTTGGTGAGGCCATTGCCGTGATTGACGATGACCAGGGTCCCGGCGCCGCTGAGCGAGGCGTCCCCGCCGGCGGTGGTGTCAGCGAGCGTGACGCTGCCGGTGCCGTCCGTGTAGCTGGCAACGGGCGCACCCAGCCGAAAGTCATAGGCGTCGGTGTCGCCCACGCCGGTCGGGTCGATGGCACCCCACCAGTTATGCATCGCATTGACGGTGGCGCCGGTGTTGGAGATGATACCGGTGGTAAACGTCATGACGTTATTGGCATAGGCCATCAAGCTTCCCGTCGCTTGTGAAAAGACTTTCGTGTGATTTTCGAAGGTGTTACCCACCACAGTGACGGCGGCCTGCGTCTGACTGCTGAATCCGTAATCGAGGTTATCCGCGAGCGTGGCGTCCCGCACCTGTGCGCCGGTCGGCCCCGCGTTAGCCTTGCCCGGCTCCCCCAAACGAATCCCAGCCTTGTTCCCCGAATAGGTGCCACCGTTGATCGTGACGCCATCTAACGTAGCCGGATACGGGCCGTAACTACCCCCATCATCACGGGCCTTGACTGTGAGCCCCACGCCGTTGGCCGCGCCGCCCAGTGCATTATTTGTCACTGCACAGTTGGTGAAGATCAGATTTTCATAAATCCCAGCCTTTAAGTTGATATCTATGCCTGCCATCCACGGCAAGAAATAGGAGGGAACCCCGTCTGACGAAAACCCGTTCCCATCTACGGTGCAATTCGTGAATGACGCATCGGAGAGCTTCTCGGCGTAGAGGCCCTTGAGGTTGTTGTGACTAAAGGTGGTGTTGGTAACCGTCACATATCGCACCGTGCTGACATCGGTGCTGACCTCCTTCTGAAGATACCAGCCATAGGTCAGGTTGTTAAACGCACTGTCCTCAACCACAAGGTGACGCAGGGACGAGGTCGTATCGACGTAGAGACCACGCTCCTGTTCCGAGTTCGGATTGGTGTTGGTTCCTATCACTTTGACGTTGTTCAATTTGACGTAAGCGATATCCTCTCCCGTGACCTCGACAAATCGTCCCACGCTGATGCCCGCCAGATGGTCGGTTTCGATACGGAGATTTTGGAGCAATAACGGCTCTGCGTCAGAGAGCCCTGACGCCGCAATCTGCACCACGCCCACTTTGCTATCTCCTGCGCCGGCCTGCGTCTGTGTAATCACCGCACCGTTGGGATCGCTGCCAGCCCCCCGTATCGCAACGCGGCGCTTGATCAGAATATTCTCGTTGTACGTACCTGCCAGCACGTGGACGGTGCCGCCGGTCGCCACCCCATCCAATCCATCCTGCACGACCTGGAAGGCATCATATTCCCAGGTCAGGGACGAATCGTAGGCATCCACATCAGTTTGATCGGTCCAGTCATCATCGACGTAGACCACATCCGGGATTCCGCCCACTATCGCATATCCCAGAGCCTTTCCACCATCGCCAGAACCGAAGTCCGCGTCGTAGATCAGCGTCAAGGGAGATGATGCATCAGGTACCAGCCATGCCTCCCTCAGATCGTGCTCGGCGGTCTCAGCAAGGATAGGGCTTGCCGCAGGGCCGGTCGTACCATCATGCCAGCTCCAGTTATCGGGATCGATGAAGGCCGTCTCCAGGTCTGCTGGCGATAAACTGGGCTTGGCTGCCGTGTTGATAGCCAGATAGAACGCGCTGTCGCGGGGATCGACGTGGATCTTGCCATATCCGGCGTCGTCCTTGAGCTCGAAGAAACTGCCTGAGGGTGTCCAACCGGAGGTGACACCCAAGGGCAATTCTAGAGGGCCATCACCGGAAGTCCCACCGACGCTGTCGAACGCCTCCCACACGTCGTCGCCGTTGTCACTGCGCACCAACATCGTCTGCGATTGGTTCGATTCCGCAAAGGCATAGTAGGTGCCGTTGAGTTCGATGACGTCGTGAAAGCCATAGTAGACCGACCCCTTGGCCCCCGTGAACGTGGCTGCATTGGTGATAGTGAAGGTAGAAACCGTCGTCCAGTTGACCAGATCGTTGGAGACGTAGAAACGATGATCCGCATTGTTGCCAACCGAGGCCCAAGCACGATACGCGTAATCCGTTTCCCCCACGTTGATGGGCCAATCTTTGACCACAAAGTGCGTGTCCGCGATGTTGGTCGCCGTCGGAGGACTACTAAGGCCCGCTGGGCCCGAGGTCGTCGCGGCATAGGAGATCGCACTCCCATTATCTCGATCCTCAAAGAACACGGTAAAGGCTTCTCCGCTCCCAAACCCGCTGATATAACGCGGTTGAAAGGACGAGGGATCCGGCGCAGCCAGCGGTTCGGTCGGGGTCTGATCCCTCATCGTGATAGGATAGGGATCATTGGCTAACGCCATCGACACGCTAAATCCCAGAAGCAAGAGAAGCGCCACCATCAGAGCGCCCCCAACATTTCTGATCGTTATTCCTGGTCTTGAGGTTTTACAGTCCCTACCATCCATGCACATCCCCCTCTTCCACAATAAATGAAAACACCACCCGCATCTACGGAATATGACGTGACACGCCACCCACACACAATCCCTAAAAAATTATAAGCGGTTATCCCCGCTCACAAGTTACATTCTAGTTAAATTTACATAAAGATGCCCGGAAAGCGTTGAGCGTAAGAGAGCGTGCTCGCACACGGACAGCGAAAAGAGAGCCGTGGTTAACCACGGCTCTCTGGAGTGTAAAGGTATCAAACAGATTATCTGATTTGTTGGTGGTTTCGAGGTTTCTCTGCGGACTCTGCAGTCAAAATGACCTTAGGTTAGGAAACTCGCTTCTTTCAAGATCCCCGCCAGCACGTCGGGCGTGTTGGTGCAGATCCCGTCGACGTCGAGCTGCACCAGCGCCCGCAGCTCCTCGGGACGCTCCTCGTGCCACAGCACAATCCCCAGCCCGGCCGCCCGGATGGCATCCAGCAGCCTCGGGGTGAGCAGCACGTGCGGCGTGGGATTAGCCCGCTCCCAGCAGAGGTGTACGTAGTCCGCCTCGACCGCCAGGGCCCACTCGATAAACGGCGGCCTGCCCACACCGTCGGCGGGCACGTGGTCCGTCCCAATCAGCACCGAGGTGCGCAGGGTGGGCGCGAGGAACGTGGCCTTCTGCGGCAGCCAGGGGAAAAACGACCCTACAATCGCCGCATCGGTGAACGCCTGGGCGTGCAGCGTCCGGACGACCGGTTCCGGGGTATGCTGTCCTTTGAGCTCGATATACAGCTCGGCCCGGCCCCGCACGCAGTCAATCACCTCCTCCAGCGTGGGGATGCGCTCGCCCTGCCCCACGTCGACCTGCTTGAGCTCCGCCAGCGTCATCGCCTGGATCCGGGCCGGTTCGCCCGCCACGCGCGTGAGGTCGGCGTCGTGGCTGACCACCACGTGGCCGTCCCCGGATAGATAGACGTCGAGTTCGAGCATTGTGGCCCCCATAGCGATAGCCCGCTCGAAGGCCCGCAGCGTGTTCTCCGGCTCGTAGGCTGATGCGCCCCGGTGCGCAATGTTGTGGATCATAGACCCTCCTCCAAGGTAGGATATAGGTACGTTACGCCATAAGTGTACGCCCTCAGTGAATGCGCGTCAATTCATGGGCGGAGGATTGAGCATTAAGGGCCGAGGGCGTCTTTACATCCTCAGGGTGCGAATAGGACCCTGCCTGCTGAGCGGATAGCCATCCATGATTGGAGACTCGAAGCGTAAAAACGTGAGGACCGTCAGTGGTATTTTCCGCCCGTTGTGATACGTTTACGGATACTCAAGACAAAATTCACCTACGCGTCAGGAGTAAAAACCTATGCAAACCCAACCTATCAAATTTTCCAAGGACCGTCTGCAGCGCCTCACCCGTCACCTGCAAGGCTACGTCGAGCGGGGCGACCTGTCATTTGTCAGCGCCTTGATCGGTCGAGGGACCGAGACCGTCTACCAGGACATGTTCGGATGGCAGGACCTGGCGTCCGAGACGCCGGTCGCGGATAACACGCTGCTCCAGATTATGTCGATGACCAAACCGGTCACGGCGGTGGCGGCGATGCTGCTCTACGAGGAGGGGCACTTCGACCTCAACACGCCGGTTCACGAGTTCCTGCCGTCCTTCACGTCGATGGAGGTCGCCGTCAACTGGGAGGAGGACGGATCGCCGGTGACCCAGGAGACCGAGGCCCCCGTCACCGTCCGCCATCTTCTCACCCACACGGCCGGCCTGAGCTACGGCTTCGAACCGAAGACCAATCCGCTGGATGCCCTCTACCACACGGCGCTGGGGAAAAACGGCACCTACGACGTGACGATCACCCTTCAGGGGCTCGCCGAGAAGCTGGGCGCGGTGCCCCTGGCCTTCCAGCCCGGCACGGGCTGGCGGTACAGTGTCGGCCTCGACGTGCTCGGGGCGCTGATCGAGGTGATCGCGGGGGAGTCGCTGGGCGACTTTATGGCGGCCCGGATCTTCGAACCCCTCGGGATGGGCGATACGAGCTTCACCGTCCCGACCGACAAGCGGGACCGGCTGGCGACCGTCTATCAGAAGGATCCGGAGACCGGCGCGCTGACCCCGTACGACTCCCCGCTCCCGTTACCGGAGATGTTCTGGGGCGGCGGGGGGCTGGTCTCAAGCCTGGTCGACTATGGACGATTCGCTGCGATGCTCGCCAACGGCGGGCGTCTTGGGGACGTACAATTGCTCAGCCCGAACACCGTGTCCATGTTCAGCACCAACTGGGCACCCTTTGAGTCCCTGCCGGCGCTGCACGTGGATCACGACGGCTATGGCTACAGTCTGGGCACCGCCGTGCTGATGGCCCCCTCGCCCACGGGCCGGTTCGGCAACCGGGGCGCGTTCCACTGGGGCGGCGCGTACAGCACTGCATTCTGGGTCGACCCGGCGGTCTCCCTCTACGGGGTGCTGATGACGCAGTTCACGCCCAACGGAAGCTATCCCCTGGAAGGGCGCTTCAAGCAGCTGACGTACCAGGCGATGGTGGGGTGAGGAACGCCAAGACAGCCAACCTCAGAAACGAATGACTGGCTGGAGGGCACCCGACCGCCGGCGCATCACCCCTCCCGAGCCATCACAGGCAGATAGAGACGGTGGGTTCGGCCCAGCAACCCGTACACGCCAGGCTGCTGGATCATGGCCCGCATATAATTCTCGCCCTGGGCAGTGAGGGTAATCCCCTCCGTGACCCAGGTCCCTGCGGTCAGGCGAAAGAGACCCAACGTCCCGGAGATGATCGGCGAGGCGTCGGGAAAGGTCACCAACACCGCAACCGGTCCCCCTAAGGTCTCCGCCTGTACGGCCCCTTGGGGGGACGTGGCTATCAGGCGGAATATCTGACTCTCCGCCCACGTTCCGGGGACGGGGGCCTCTGCCAAGGTGAGGGTCATGGCGCGCGTATGACTCAGCGATCCGGAAGGGACTTCAAGCAGCGTCAGCTCCTCGCGCTCGGAGACCCAGAGGGCGCCCCCCTCCGCATCCATCGTCCTCGCGGCAAAAGGCGTCGGCGTGGGGGTCGGGGTCAGTGTAGGAGTCGGCGTGGGAGTACCCGGGATCGGCCCGGTGGCGGTCCGGGCACAGCGGAAGCCCACCTTATAGATGTCGTAGATCTCCGCTTCGTCGAGCCGGACCCATACCGTCACCCCCCCAAAGTTATCCTTCCACGATCCCCCTCTGAGGAGAGGCTCGCCTGAGATCTCTTCCGGGGAAAGAAAAGGATTGTAGTAAGGGGAGGTGTAGTAGTAGTGCTTCAGGTAGATATCGCCGACCCACTCGCGCACATTCCCGGCCATATCCAGCACACCATAAGGGCTGGCGTTCTGCGGATGGCTGCCCACGGGCTTGGTCTGGCCCACACACCCACCGAAATTGGTTCGGTCGCAGTCGGGCAGGGCATTACCCCACGGAAACGCCCGCAGGTCGGAGCCTCTGGCTGCTTTCTCCCATTCGGCCTCCGTGGGAAGGCGTTTACCCACCCAGCGGCAGTAGGTTTTGGCGTGATTCCACGTCACATAGGTCACAGGATGGAGGTGGGACGCGGCCTGATCCTGAGGATCGATCGGGGTTCCCGCTCCCTCGAACTGCCGGTTAGTCTCCGGCGGGTGACACACGCCCGCATTCACGCAGGCCGCGTATTCGCCGACGGTGACCTCCGTTTTGTCGATGTAGTAGGCATCAAGGTACACCGCGTGGATCGGGCGTGTGTCACCGTCACACTCGTAGGCCCATAGGTCCGACGCACAGCCCATCAAGAACTGGCCTTCAGGAATAAAGACCTCTTCCGACGCAGCCTGTGCTTGCTGGGCCGCCGGGCCGGCATGGGCCACCCGGGTCGGGGGCTTGCCCGCCGAGACCAGAACGCTACCTACGGTACCCAGCAGGATTAAACCAGGGACAAGTGCTGCGACTTTTAGCTTCATTGTCGATATCTTCCTAGCGGCCCCTCACGAGCCGGTTGAGTGTGCCCGCTGCTCAGCGGCAGGCTGTGATCTTCAGTTCAACACGGTCATCCTTCACCAGCAGGGCCGTATCGAGGACCGGTACCCGTTCCCCCGTGGCGTAAAAGTAGAGACCAGTGTAGATGCGGTCACCGGGCTTGACGCCGTCGACCGCTAACACCCGCTCGTCAACGAACTGATCGCCGGGCCGCCAGGCTGTCATCGGGTAGTGCCCTAATCCCGGTTCGCGATCGTCCTGGGCGATGATGGCGCCCTCCCGCTCAAAGTGAAGAAACGCGGTGTAGTTGACGGGGGGAACGCCCCCCGCAAACCAGATCAGGCGTACCGCCAGCCCCGATGGCGTGGATGCCAGGCAGCTATCTACCAAGCTTAGCTCGTGGTCGAAGTCCACGAGCCTCTCGGCGGGGAGGCCCAAGGGTTCAGCGTTCAATTTCAGGTAGGCCGGGTGCGGCTCTTTATCCTGGTGGGTTATCGTCATCGGCCCCTCGGTCAGCTCGATGCGAGACCTGGGCGGCAGCCACGCCCGCATATGCTGACGCCAACGATCTGGATACAGCCCATTATACCACCCATAGTAGATCATAGGGAGATCAGGATTGGGAGGCCGCGAGTCAATGAACGGGGCGTCCGGTACGTTGAAGCCAGCGGAGTCGGGGATGAGATAGTGAGCGTTGACCACATCTTTCCACAATTGATACTCGAGGAACACCTGCCGGTCGTCTCGGGCCGGCCCCTTCCGGGCGAACCAAGTCGACGCCACCCACCCTGTGCCCAGGTAGTCGTTGACCTCCGAGGCTAACTGGGTCCCCGCACACTCGAAACGGTAACAGAGATCAGGCACATGCGGGTACTGCACAAAGTAGGCCCAGACGGTGCTCCCTAATCCCACCACAAGAGCAGCGGCAATGACCCCACAGGCCGCCCATCGCGATCGAGGCGCAAGCCATCGCCACGTCGCATCCAGTCCCAGGGCGGGAATCACAGCCAGAAAGGGCAGGATCCCGAGACCCCGGATGAAATGGGGGGCTTTCTCAGCCAGAATCATCGGCAGCAGCATCCCGCCGATCCAAAAAACGAGAAAGGCCGAGGCATAATCGCGCTTGAAGCGCCGGATGACCCCCACCACGCCGATCACAAACATCAGGCCCAGGGCCGGATCGAAGACCGGGCGCAGCGGCACGTTATGGCGGGGGAGATAATCGCCCCGGAAGAGGAACATCCCTAACGCGCCCTTGACGTTCGCCCCGAGCATCGACCACGGGGTCTCACTGTTGAAGACGCTGGCCACATTGTTCGTGCGCTGGAGCACCTCGTCGGGGTGGGTGAATGTATAGAACAGGAACGGGGCCATCACAATCAGAGCCGCCAGCCCAAAGCTCAATCCCTCCCACCAGGTGGGGCGATCGAAGCGACCGCGGCGCACCCATGCATACGCCACCATCAGAAGCGCGGGAATCACCGCCGCGCGGGCCGCGATGTAGGTATAGAGCAGGGTCCCGGCCATGGCACCGCTGACCGCCCAGGGGACCCACCGGCAGCTTTTGACCGCCCGGGCAGCCTGCCACACGCTCAACGAGGCGAAGAGCGGGATCAGCACCGCCCGGAAGCTGACCCGGCTGAAGAGGACGTGCCAAAGCGTGATCGCGAGCACGGCGGTCGAGAGCACGGCCACCCGCTCCCCCCAGATCTCTCTCGCGGCCAGATACAGCGCGATCAGGGTGGCGATGCCCACCACCAGCGAGGGAAACCGGGTAGCAAAGGGTGTGGCACCCCAGATGCCGACCGATCCCGCCACCAGCCAGGTGAAGAGCGGCTCGCGGCCAAAACTCACGGGATAGAAGAGGCGTGGGCCCTCCTGGAGTGTTCGGACCGCGTCCATCCCCGTGAACGCCTCGTCGCGATAGAGGCCGGGAGGGATCTCCCGAATCATAATCACGCGGAGCGCGATGCCCACCGCGAGCGCGATGACCAGGAGGACGTGCAGGCCGCGGCGCCCTCCCTCGGACTGGAACCGGCTGGAATCGTTGTAGGTCATCACTCACCGGATAGGGGAACAAAGCACGCATCAGCGTCAGGCTCACCCGCGACTTTCCATCGCATGCCCGTATCGAGCTCGTAAATGCCGGTGCGCAGCCAGAGGGCGTCGCGCGGCTCCGCGCCGGCAAACCGGTGGCGCTGGACGAAGACGTCACCGGGTGCGAGCGACGGCGCCTCGACGCCCAGTCCGTCGGCTGTGTCCAACGCCATCCCGTCCTGTCTGATAAGATGGGCCATGATGGATAGGGGATGCGCATCGTCGACATTCTGAACTTTCCACCACGTCTCAACCTCAAGCGTGCCGGGCTCGGCTGAGGGGGGGAGCGTTACGCCCAGAAAAGAGATCCCCCCGTTCAGCGCGACCGGCGCCTGAACAGGTGGCGTATCGAGGGCGTCAGGGGATGATACAGCGTCGGCGACGCGAAGTCGGGTGGATAAGGGCGTCCTTAGACGATCCGCCGGGAGTTCGAAGAGGATCATCGAGGTCAGGTGGGTCGTCTTTTGAGGATGCTCGAAGGAGACGTCGGCCGGCCCGACGTGACGTTGCATGAACGGGTCTTCGGCCGAGGGGGAACACCGACGAAATGCCAGCAGGCACAGCGCCGGCGGCGCGATCAGCTCGTGATGGAGCGCGTATAAACCGGGGGCGGTTCCCCCTGAGGGATAGAGCCAACTCTCCGTACAATCGAACCGCAGGCGACGCAGCGATACGTCCCCCATAGCGGTGTCGTCCATGGGAGCCACCGGAACCGTACACTGCGCCAGCCACGTGTGAGCGTGCGGCGGAACGTCGAAGACCATCAGCGTCTCGTTGAGCCAAAGGGTGGGATCGCGGTGCCGGAACCATTCGTACCGATTCGGGTCGTCGATGTTGGTGCCCTGGAGTTGGGTCGCGTTGACGACGTACCGTCCGGGTTCGGGCAGCATCGGCGTCTCTGGCCCCCGGACGCGGACGTCAGGATTAGCCTCGACGTAGCGATCGACCCGATGGGCCGATTGTCCCCACTCGACGTTGGAATCCGAGAGATAGCGATAGCCTCCGTACGATCCTCCCACGAGCTCATTGAAAAACGCGATCTCATTGGGACAGGCGACGAGCACGTTCGTCACCAACCAGGCCAGTCCGGCGCCCCCGATCAGCCATCGCCAGCGTCGGTCCGAACGCAGGAACGTGCTCAGCGCCCAGCCGACCAGCAGGTAGAGAAACGGGTGGATCGGAAGCATATACCGGTACCCGATATTGGTGCCCAAGTTGAGCGCCACGACCCCATAGCACAATGGGAAAGACGCCAGGAGCGGGCGGTTGAACACGGCCTTCCGACGCACGAGGATCAGGAGGCCCAATAGCACGCCGAGCAGCAGCGGCAGTGGATTCTTGATCATGAACGCGACCGGCAGGTACCACCACCAACGGCCATAATGGCGCATGCCCAAGGCGAAGATCTGATTGTTTTGGCGTCCCGTCTGCGCCAAGAGGATCTCCCAATACGTAGGCGCGGGCACGGCACCACCCAACGACGCCGCCCGCCCCCAGGTGAAACCATAGCCCATCCAGACGATCCCCAGGGTTACCAACCCGACCAGGCCCCCGAAGAGGATCATCCGGCCGAGCAGCCGCGCACTGTATCTGCGGATGAGATGAATCAGCATCATCAAACCCACCCCGGCCCCCCAGACCACGCCGGATGACTTCGCGAGCAGGGTCGCGCCCATGGCGAGGCCGGTGCTTAACGCACCCTGCCAGATCGGCTGATCGCTTCGAAGCCAACGCCACGCGAGATAGAGGGTGACGGTGCCCAGCGCCACGACGCCGACGTCCGTCGTCGCTAACCGCCCGTGCGCGATAAGCGTGGGGTCGAAGGTCAGGACGCACAGGCTCAGGACGCCGGCCCATCCCCCCCACATCTCGGTCGCCCAGCGGGCAATGAGCGCTGCCAGGATCACGGTCAACCCCATCGTCACGAGTCGAGAGGGCAAGAGCTCGGAAGCTACCGGTCTCGCGGCCTTCGACGAGGGCGACCGGTGCCACCCAATTTGAGCGCGCTCCGCACCGAACGCGGTTGCGGCAAACTCAGCGACGTAGGGCCGCCACCACGCCCCCCACCCAGCCATCGTCTCCAGAGGCAGCAAGGGATGCATAAGGTACGCCGGCAGCGCCTGAAGGACGTTGATCAAGGGCGGGGTAATGTGGAAGGGGGCAAACCAGGAGACGCTTGGCCCTCGGGTCAAAGTGGTATAGCCGGCAGTGATGTGGGCCATCTCATCAGTGGTCGGCGATACGTGTCGAGAGCCTATGACCAGAAACCCAAACAACAGCAGCAGTAACCCTATGGATAGCCATCGGTCCCTCTGTCTCATAGGCAAAAGTCTACCGGAAATCGAAGTCAAGTAAAGAAACTTCGTGAGAAAGTGGTGATTTGACAAGCATTCCTACGGTGCATATCATGAGGGGCGAAAGCATTCATCACTCCGCACCACGCTTAGCGTTGCCTGCCATATTGTTGCACTACCATTATCGGTTATGATTCATCTGGGAGGGTTCATATGCGCAGGATACTGCTTATCATTTCACTGGCTTTCCTTCTCATTGTCTTCGTTACAGTTGCCTCTTCCAAAGATGCTGATCTCGGGGAGATCAGCATCTTAAGAGTGTAGAAGACAACAGGATTGACTCAAAGCGCCTTTATTTTAAACATGCAAAGGAGAAATAATATGAAGGGCTTTTTGTGGATTAAGCGAACATTTTTGTTGACCCTAATGTTGACTTTTATAAGCCAACCGACGCAGATTGCTTCACAGGCAGAACAAGAGGCTGTAAATAGATCACTTGTAAATGCGGTCACATCAGGGAGGGTATCCCTATGGGCTAGTGAGCGCAGAGATCCACTGCCTCCACAAAAGAATCAAAGCACTAATATAGATATTTCTACGCTTTCTTCTCCGGCAAACCAAGTTCATCCTGCTATCGACTTAGACGAAAATGGTAATGCTTATGCAGTTTGGATGGATGGGCGGAACGGCAATTGGGATATTTACTTTGCCTATCGCCCTGTTAACGGAACTTGGGGTTTTAACACTAAAGTTAATGATGACACCGGTACAGCTAGCCAGAAATACCCAGCAGTTGCCGTAGATGCCTCCGGGAATGCTTATGCTGTCTGGAGAGATGAACGAAACGGAAACGGCAATGATGACATCTACTTCGCAGTTCGTCCTAGCGGAGGCACGTGGGGTAGGAATATAAGGATCGCTGACAGTGGTGGTATATCAAACATCTACCCGCCTGCTATTGCAGTTGATGAAACGGGTAATGCTTACATATTGTGGACAAGAAATCGAGGAGGGGTTCACGAGATATTCTTCGTTTATCGCTCAGCAAATGGCTCTTGGGAAGCTAAAGCCAAACTAAGCGATGAATCAAGCGAGGGATGGTGTCCTGATATTGCGGTAGATCTTTATGGGAATGCCTACGCAATCTGGACTCAGTGGAAATATGATAACGATAAACATGATACCTACTTCTCGTATCGTCCTGCTGGTGGCGCTTGGGGGTCTAGCATTCGAGTGAATGATGATGATACTGTGGCAAACCAATGGTGGCCGTCGATAGCCGTCGATAATAACGGCAACGCTTATGCCACCTGGATGGATCATCGTTCCGATCCTTTTTGCGATCCATGGGAAGAGATATGCAATTGGGATGTGTATTACGCTTATAGTATGCCAGGGTGGGATTGGCAGACTAATAGTAAAGTAAACGATGATTCTAGCACAGCGGAACAATGGGTTCCCGATATCCAAGTGGGTACCAATAGCAACCTTTATGCCGTATGGTCAGACTATCGGAATGATGCGAGTTGTAATCCTGAAGTAGATGTCTGTAACGTCGATATTTATTCCAGTTTTTATCCGGCAAACGGGGATTGGACAAGTAATGTCAGGGTCAATGATGACTCTGACTTAGCAACTCAGTATTCTCCTAAGATAGCAGTAGATGATAATAACAACGTCTATTCCCTTTGGAGTGATAATCGTAACACTGATTGGGATATTTACTTCGCGGTTCTTTCATCAAATGGGGCTTGGGGCACTAATACTACAATCGTAGATAGCACCTTAGATGTAAGATACGTTGATCAAGTTTATGTTCAGGAAGAAATGGAATGCATAAGCGGGAACTACTACTGGAATTATTGCGGCCCTTCATCATTAGCGATGCTGTTATACTACGAGGGTCGTGAGACACGCGATGTATTATACGATAAGTCAGCAACCGAAGAGCTCGTATGTGAAATTAAAAACAACTGTAGGGATGCTACTATTCCAGCTAAGATAGTAGATACTCTTCAAACTGACCATCAACTCGAAGCCTTTATGGATTTTACCCCAACATTTGCTGAGATCAGGGAAAGTATTGATAACAACCATCCTGTACTCTTAAGCCTTAGAGATCCAAGTCATATACTAATTATCATGGGATACCAAGATAATGGATCCATTGTTGTAAACGATCCATATGGATCCTATCTGTGGTGGAAATATCCTTATCCTAATAGAAGAAACCTGCCTTATAGTGATCAAGGCCCCAAGCTAGGTGGGAAAAGCGTGATCTATCAGTACGAAGATGATCTGGATATATTTTATGCAATCTTTTTAAAAGGCGCTATATCGCCTTCTTTTCCTCAAACTATCAGCGTAGATGACTCAGGAGGAAGTCTACTAGCTGAAGGGATAAAAATTACCTTCCCTCCGCTTATGGGATTTTCGATCGCAGATCAGATAGATGCAACAACTATGGTCACATACACGGATCTGCAAGGAACCGACTATGAGGTTTCGAGCTTTGCTGGAGTGGTTTCAACTTTCGAAGTTACTGGTACATCTAGTAATGGGACTCCATTACCTGAATATCGTTCACCGTTCACCCTTACAATTGACGCCGATTCCGACATCGTGGAAAACTGGCACCTCACTGGAGGATTTTCCGTTGCTAGTAGCTCAATAGAGTCGCACTTGGCTCAATTCGCGTTGGTCGGCTTGGATCGGCTAAACGAGACCTGGACTGAAATAGAGAGCTATTACTTGAAAGATCACGAGAAACTCGTCGCAACGTCCGATAAGTTTACAGAATATGCATTAGTAGTATTGGAGCAGTATCGGTGCTTTCTGCCGATTGTCTTGCGGTAGATTATCGCCTTAGGTGAGAGCGAAGACTAAATCTCTTACTTGTCAGCGTGAACTTGCAGAGCAGATCGGCGTATCGCAGGCGGCTGTATCACACTGGGAGTTGTATAGCGTCACACCGAAGGACGCTGACGTACGGCAGGCTGTGTATGAGCTTCTCGGGTATAGATTCTCTGTAGAGTAAGACAAGGTAAGGTGGACGGGGGGTCGTATATGACTGGCCGGCTGAGACACTCGATATGACAATTTGTCGCGAAAAGCGTGTAAAAGGCTAGAAGAGCCATTGATTTCAACCACCTTGTCTAGAAACAGAAAATAGCAAGTTTTGAGGCAACTCGATTATGGATTTACCTCAATTTGACGAGCCAGTTCTGCTCTCCTTACCGGACGTTTCTCATATTAAGAACTAGAATCAGCTCTATAAAACAGTGGAGGTCGGATCGTGAGTATCTGTTGGGGCCAGAATGCTTATGCACCAATACCAGCCGATCTTGGGCTTCGTCACGGCCTTAAATGGCGCGTGCAGCTGCCAAGTGGCTGGACTAACCGAAGATCCACACGAACACACGAGGAAACTGTAGAAACCATTCTGTCTTTGCACCTGTCAGATGTATGTGATGAGAGCCTTCGGCTAATTGGCAAGGCCGGCGATCATTGGGGCGGGGCTGACTTAATTGGGCTTGACAAGCTTGGTCGTGTTCATCTGTTCGAGTTGAAGGCCGGGAGCATCACTAAGGCAGCGACAAGGCAACTCTCCTATTACCTACTACGGCGTGTCTTTGTAGATCCAGCAAGTTTCCTGGGTTCTTGGTGGGAACGAATGGGTGATTGGGAGCTGCAACCCTGGCGTTTGGGGTTAGCACTGGCTGGTGCTCTTGCTGGACAACGGACTGACAACATCGGTTGGAAGTTTGCGTATAAGTGGGGTAGCACTAATGACGTCGCGGAAAGTCAATGGAGCGGACTGGGAGTTGATTCAAAGTATCCGATTTTACTCGATGCGCTACTTGCCAAGGCAGCAAAGCACTGTAATGACTTACCGACATCTGAGGAAGTCTTGGACTATGCAAGTCTGTGGCGGGAGCGGCTCTGGCCGGATCCTAAGACACCCCAAGGTGCTTTCAAATGTCGTCGTCCCGTTGTGATTTGGCTTGTAGGCACTAGCTTCAGTTTGAAGGCTGAGGAGGAAATTCGACGATGGCGAGCTGCAGGTGTCGACGCTCGTTGTTTACAAGCCGAGACCCGACATTCGATTCACGGCAATGGTTTGATACTTAGAATCAACCGTGAAGACGCTCCGCGTCGTGCTAAGCTCTTCAAGCGTCTTGAAAAATGGAGAAGCAATCAAACTGAACTCATAGCAAAACCGGAACTTGAGCTGGAGATATACGCTCAAGCTCAACCAAGCAGCAGCCGCACGGTCAAAGAGAAAGCCGGGCAATTACAGGACAGAATGGTAGCACGGGTTAAGTTGCCAACAGGAGAAATCGAGGAAATCGTTGAGCCGGAATACTAAGCATATTTCCTACTAAGCTGCGGTCAGAGCAAGGGCATCGAGGTCTTTCTGCTTTACGGGGGAGCTGCGCCCGCTTCGAGCTATGCGCGATAAACACTGAGGGGCGGGATCATATAAGCTAGACTCTCACTTGAGAAGGGTATTCTCCAGCTCTCACCACCCAATCCAAAAACAAGAGACGCCCTGCGGGTAGACAGGGCGTCTCTTTGGTGTAGACTTGCTTCTAGGCAAGCGTCAGACGTGCTGAGAACACGATGGTTGTTTGTCGATTGTTCCAACAGATTCGGGGTTAGGGGAGGGAGACACCACGCTATGTTCACCGGGCGAAACGGTTGAAGCCAGGTGCCGGGGACTTGGAAAGCACAAGTCCCCGGCACCTTCACATCATGATAGATCCAAAGTCAGGGCCACGAGGGAGAGCGGCGGCATGGTGAACGCCGCGCCTTCGTCCGCCACCTCCACCGCGTCGAAGGGCCGGGACCGCACGACGTCCGGATCCTCGAAGCTGTTCGCCGCCTTGGCGCCGGGGCCGGTCAAGAGCTCGCCGCTCGACAGCCCCGCAACCGACGCGCCCGCGAGCGCCACGCACACGCCGGCGGACTCGTCGACGCTGCGGTTGACGGCAAAGACGTTGAGCGTGCCGTCGCCCAGGATCGCGCTGGCGTCGATGACCGGTGCAACACCGTGCGCATCACTGGCAAACGTCGGGCCGTCCACCGGGGTCCGCAAAGCGATGCCGTCGCGCCGGTTGGCGATCATCTCAAAGGCGTAGAAACTCGACTGGAGCAGCATCTCGTCGCCCCGGGTCAGGATCGGTGCGATCACGTTGACGATCTGCGCGATGTTGGCGATCTTGACCACGTCCGCGTGCCGGATAAAGCTGTTCAGGTAGCCGGCGACGACGAGCGCGTCCTCGAGATTGTAGACCTCCTCGATCAGGTGGGGTGCGACCTTCCCCTCCCCGTCCATCTCCTGGTTCTTGTACCAGACGTTCCACTCGTCAAAGCAGAGGGCCGCCCGCGTCTCGTTGCGGAGCTTCGCCTGCACCGAGCGGCTGACGCTCGCCATATCCTCAATCTGGGCGTCAATCTGATTCGTCACCGCGAGGATATCCTCGGGCTTGCCGCCGGGGTTGCGGGTGTAGTGATGCAGGCTGATGTAGTCCGCGTACTCGCCGAGGTAGGATAGCACCGTCCAGTCCCAGTCGATGTACGTCGGCATGCCGGGGTTGCACGTCCCGGCGGCGACCAACTGGAGGGAGGGGTCGACGTCCTTCATCATCTTGGCGGCCTGCTGCGCCCGGATCGCGTACTGGTCCGCCGGCACGTGCCCGAGCTGCCAGGGGCCGTCCATCTCGTTGCCCAGGCACCAAAGTTTCACGCCGTAGGGCTCGGGATGCCCGTTCGCAGCGCGCATATCCGCGTACTTCGTACCCAGCGGCGCGTTGCAGTACTCGACCCAGTTGCGCGCCTCCTCCGGCGTGCCCGTCCCCAGGTTGACGGTGATCATCGGCGTCCAGTCCATCATCCGGCAGAGTTGGAGGTACTCATCGGTGCCGATCGCGTTCGTCTCCACGCTCTGCCAGGCCAACTCGCGGACGGTCGGACGCTCGTCGCGCGGCCCAATGCCGTCCTGCCAGTGGTAACCGGAGGCGAAGTTCCCGCCCGGATACCGCATCGCGGTCATATTGAGCCGCCGCAGCGCGTCCAGCACATCGGTGCGAAAGCCGTACTCGTCACTGTGGGCGGAATCGGGATCGTAGACCCCCTCGTAGACCGCCCGTCCCATATGCTCCAGGAATCCACCGAAGACGCGGGGGTCGACCGGCGCAATCTGAAAATCTGTGTGTACGTGAATCGTCGTCGTTTTCATTATGCCTCCTCATAAAGATCCACCTCAAGAGATCACGCCCCTGACACCACCCGGTCCACCACCAACTGCCGCAGCTCCTCCGACAGGTTGGCGAAATACGCGCTGAAGCCGGTCACCCGGACGATCAGATCCGGATACTTCGAGGGATCCTGATGCGCAGCCAGGATCGTGTCCTTGTTGAGCACGTTGATATTGACCAGCGTGCCCCCCAGATCGAAGTAACTACGGAGCAGGGCTTCGACCTTCTCCAGGCCGCCCTCGTCCCGCCCCAGATTGGGATCCATATCGAGTTGAAGCGGCGCCGTATTGCCGAAGCCGGGCTGGACGTTGGCCACCGCCACCACCATCTGCGTCGGCGTACCGCCCTTCCCCCGGTTGAACCCCGGCTCGGGGTTGGGGCCGTGGGAGGCCGGATCCCCGGCGTGCCGCCCGTTGGGCGTCGCGCCCAACAGCCGCCCAAAGTCCGCCTGACTGGCCCAGGAGAACAGACCGGGGAGCATCATAAAGCTCCGCGATCGAGACTCCTTCCGCACGATCTGAGTGAAGGTCTCACTGATGCGCTTGGCCCAGTCGTCGGCCGGCGCGCCGCCGCTGCCGAAACGGGGGATGTTCCGCATCATCAACCGCGCCCGCTCGCCGCCGGGCCCCTCCCAGTCGGAGGCCAGATGGTCCGAGATCTCGTCCCAGCTCAGCAGCGCGTCCTGCTCCACCCGCTGCGCCAGCGCCGCAAAGGAATCGGCCGCCGTCGCCAGCGAGGAGCCGTCACAGCACATGTTGTAGTACTCGAGCCCCCGGCGCATCCCGTCCGAGGCGTCCAACCCCTTCTCCACCGGACCGTAGCAGAAGAGATCGAGCACCAGCTCCGGGAAGACGTCGGGCATATGGGTGAGATGGAATTCAAGGCTGTCCCCGATCACGTGCACCGCGTGGATCAGGTGCTGCTCGAAGCGCGCCCACAGCCCATCGACGCTGGGGTCGGCCGTCTCATCCTCCATCATCTCCCAGAACGCGACCTCGAAAACCCGCGCCAGGTCAACTTTGACGACGTCGTTCAACGTGTACTCCCGGCCCGGAATGGCCAGCCAGTGGCATCCGGCGTAGATACGATCGCGGGCCAGCTCAATGGGATAGCCGCTCCTCACAAACCCCTCATTGACCGCCTTGTCGCCCAGGAACTTGGGCATGCCCATCTTGTCCTCGAAGAGGATCTCCACCCCCCGGCGGAAGAGGTTCGGGTCCAGATGGTCGCCGACCCGCACGGTGATGTTCGCCGGCACCTGCAAGCGGTGCACGGCCTCCAGAATCAGGAAGGAGACCGGGCTGGTCTTGTCCCGACCTTTAGCGTCAGGGCCACCCAATTGAATGTAGGCCGTCTCGCTGAGCAGCAGGCAGGCGATGTGGAAGATCGCCTCGTCCTCGGTCAGGATCCCGGCCTCCGTATCGCGCTCGTAGTAGGGGCGCAGCAGCTCATCCAGTTGGCCCCACTCGCCGCTGCCGTTGTACATCTTGGCCACCGCCTGGAAGAACGTCAGCCACTGGCACGCACCCCGGAAGGTCTGCGGGGGCTCCGTGACCTGCCGCTCGCAGATGTCGGCCATCACCTCCAGGTTCTGCCGCAGCGCAGGATCCGTCTCCGCCTGGGCCATATGCCGCGCCTCGTCCGCGTGGCGCCGGACCCAATCCTGAACGCCGAGGAGGATCTCCTCCAGGCCGTCGTAGAAGTCACCGGTCTCGGGGTCGGGATTGAGGGCCCGATAGTGCCGCACCTTCTCCAGCAGACCGCCCCACCCGAGATCGAGGCCGATCTGCAAATCGGGGCAGAAGTGCTGGAGGCCGCCGATGCCGGGCCGGAGGTGGTACGTCTCGTGGTCCGCCTTAAGGTGAGAGTAATCGAAGTCGGGATTCCAGCCGGGCTTGCGGTAGGAGTTGAAGTTCACCATATACCGTCCGGCCATGGCGTTCACCGGATCGATATACGTGGGGTGGACGTCCAGGAGCCGGCGGAAGTTCTCACCGACCGCCTTGGGCCCGAAGAAGCCGCCGCTGGGGTGATTGCCCTCGGGCTTAAAGTCCTTGAGGATCGCGTCCCTGACCACCTCGCCCGACCCGCTGATCGCCTCTCTGACTTCGATCGCATCCTCGGGCGGCAGCACCCGGCCCTGTTCGTCGTGATCGTACGGGCCCAAAAGCTCCCGTTTTGCGCGGGCCTCCTCCATCTTGGTCTCATACAGCATCTCAATACGCTGTTGATAGGTCAACGTCTCGGCTTGGGTCTCCATCCTACGTTTTACCTCCTGGCACGGTATATCCGTGAGTGATTTCCGACCAACGCGTACGCGTATGCGCCACACGTCCGCGCGTCGAGCATCCAACCGTACATCCAACCGTAATGGGGCGTTCGCATTGAATACGAGCGCGCACCCTCTTCAATCAATGATAGAGCCCCTTGACCGGCTGTCAAGATCCGAGAAGCCTCAAGGGCAATATCATACGAATAGGCTCCAAAGCGATGTATGCCGGCAGAACCGCCCCCGGGACGGGGGCTCGGAGCGTCTGAAAGCATGCAAAATTCTCAGAGCATTTCCAGGTTCTCCCTCCCGCCGGGGGGGAGTCAGAGGGGGGGAGGGTTTTCGTTTCCGGAGGCTGTGTTAGGATGCACCGACATCAAGGATTAAACTAGGAGGGAAACACCAATGAACCGCACGCACGGTCAGCAAGAATCCCGGGTGCACGTCTACGGCAGCGGGCGCGTCTTCGTTGTCGTGCCGCTCGCACCCTCGGAAAACGGAGAGTGGATGGAGATGCAGCCGGTCGAACGGGTCAACATCGTACTCGGCCGGTCCGTGATCGCCCCGCTGGCACAGGCCCTCCGGGAGGGCAAGGCGCGCAGCTCGGCCGGCTTGGAGGACGAGGCGGATGTCTGGGACGGCGACGGGGGCCGCTGGTGGGATCACAACCTTCTCTGCGTCCGGATCAGCTGGTCGCCGGCGCACGTCACCTTTGCGCCCCGGGCCGGGGCGCGCGGTGAACCGGAAACCGGCGAGCTGATGGAGATTATGCCCGGGAACCTATCGGAGACCAAGATAGCGACCCGGCTCGTGGAGTATCTCGGCCAGCGGCTGGAGGCCGCCTGAACGGCACCGGCCCTTTCACACCCCCACCGTCGAAATGGCAGAGAGTACCCTTTTCTCCCAATTGAGGTAGAGTTAAGTTAAGAATTAGTTATAGCGTCGGGGATCAAGGCCACTATCCCAGGGTGCTGGCTCATCAATGAGGGGTTGTCTCCCAACACGAGGACATTATGGTCAGCAGAGATACGAAATATCGGGGTCTTTGGAAACAATTGGATCCAAAGCGGCACGCCTGCGCCATCGTCATCGGCGCCAGTCTCATTCTGGTGATGAGCGTGCTCCTTGTCCTGGTGCCGCAACCGCCGCCGGCACTGGCCCCTCTCTGGCCCCGGGCCGTCTACTCCTACACCGACCTGGATGCAAGGCCCGAACGAGCGGCTGACCGCCTCCCCATCACGCCCTATCCTCCCTACCCGACCCACACGAAAACCGACCCCGGTCCCTCCCCAACTGAAGCGCCCGACACAAATGAGATCGTGCGATACGTCCCGCCGACACCGAGCTTTGCGCCGACCACGACCCCAACCCCGGCACCGAAGGCATGGCGCGTCCAACCCACGCAGCGCGTCCAACCCACGCGGCGCGTACAGCCCACGCGGCGCGTACAGCCCACGGAGGGCGTATCCCCAACGGTGGAGCCGCCGACGAAAGCCGCGCCGTGGCGCCTGCGAATTCCGACCATCGACTTGACCGCGCCGGTCATCGAAGCGGCGCTGACCACCACCGGGTCCGGCGAGGATGAGGTATTCACGTGGACGGTACCCGAATTCTCCGCCGTCGGTTGGCACGCCACCTCCGCGCCACCCGGTATGCCGGGCAACACGGTCCTCAACGGCCACAACAACATCAAGGGTGAGGTCTTTCTCTACCTGGACGACGCCAGGCCCGGCGATCGCGTGATCCTCGTGGCGGACGGCAAGAGCCACCCCTACGTCATCACAGACCGGCACATCGTCCGAGAGGCGGGTGCCTCAACGGAGACACGGATCGCCAATGCGCAGTGGGTCGCCCCCACGGACGACGAGCGGCTCACGCTCGTGACGTGTTGGCCCCCAAGCGGGAACTCCCACCGGCTGATCGTGATCGCCAAGCCTTTGGCCTCGGCGGACGAGGTCAACGCTTTGTATCCGAAGATGAGATAACTCCCGACCTATCAGGCCCTATCCGGACCTACTCCGAACGGCCATTGAGGGCCGAACCGATGGCCTGCGCCAGTACGTCGAAGTCAAACGGCTTATGAACGACAGCCCTGAAGCCCAGGTCGTGAAGTGCCTTCCGCTCCTCTTCTTCCAGCCCGTGGCCCGTGACCGCCAGGGCCCGAATATCCGGTGTGAGCTGCTGCAACGCCCGCAGCAACGCCTCTCCTCCCATCTCCGGCATCACCAGGTCGGTGACCAACAGGTCAACCTCTTCATCGACGCCCGATTGACGTCGAGCCCGATAGGCCCTCAGCGCCTCCCGACCGTCCGAGGCGACCACGACCCGATACCCGAGAGACGTCAGGATACTGCCCCCTGCCTCTCGTAGGGCCTGATGATCCTCCACAAATAGAATTGTCTCCCCATGGCCCCGCAGGAGCGACCCCGACGAATCCTCCTCCCCCTCCGGCACCGGCTGACGGTAGACCGGCAGATAGAGATGAAAGGTCGTCCCCTTGCCTAAAACGGTCGCCACGTCGATCGACCCGCCGTGCTGGCGCAGGATGCCGTAGACCTGGGGGAGCCCCAGTCCCTTCCCTTGGTCGACCGCCTTGGTCGTGAAGAAAGGTTCGAAGATGTGGGGCAGGATCGCGTCTTCAATGCCGGTGCCGGTATCCATCACAGATAGATGAATCCACTCGCCGGGCTGCATCTCGGCCACGGGCGGCACCTCGCCGGCGTGGATTTCCATACGCGCGAGGGTGAACCGTAACGCGCCCCCGGCGGACATCGCATCGCGCGCGTTGACGGCCAGGTTGGTCAACACCTGCTGGATGCGCCCTCGATCCGCCCGGATCGGGAACGGGCCCGTGGATCCTGGGGCGACCTCCAGGGTAAGTTCAATATTCTCAGGGAGGCCGGGCCGCAGCACATTCTCAAGCACCTCGGCAATACATGCGTGGAGATCCAAGGGCTGTCGGTCGATCATCGACCGGCTGCTGAAATCGAGGATCTGCTGCACCAGGTCGGCCGCATCCTTCGACTCCTGAATAATAACCTGAAGATGCTCCGCCAAATGCGGCGGCAAGTCCCGGCGGGTTAAATCCATCTGCGCATAGAGGAGGATAGGGGCAAGGCGGTTGCGAAAATCGTGGGCGATACCGGCCGCTAACTGCCCGATCGCTGCCAATTGCTCCTGTTGGCGAAGCTGGGCTTCCATCCGCTTCTGTTCCGTGACGTCCCGGATGGAGACGATACACCGGGCCAAGGAGTCCTCATAGCCGGGGATCACCCGCCACGTGACGATGATGTGTTTCCGCTCACCGTTCAGCGTGCGGTTGACCGCCTCGACCTCGACCCACTCCCTGCCCTGGGCAATCGCGATCAACTCCACGGCGAATCCGTTATAGGCATCTTCCGTGAAAACGACGTCGAGCGACCTCAACAACTCATCCTTGCTCTCAGCGCCATAGAGCGTCACCGCCGCATCATTGACGTTAACCACCTCGATCAGGCTCGCGCAGTAGGGGACCTCCTCCGGATGGGCCTCAAAATAGGCCCGAAAGTCGTCGATCCCGGCGTCGCGCCGTCGATCCAGGTATAGCTTGAGCGGGGAAAAGTCCTCCTCCCAGATCGGGATAGGGGAATCCCCAAAGAGCGTGCGGTATCGCTCCTCGCTGGCGCGCAGCGCCGCCATCGTCCGCTTGCGCTCGGAGATGTCCTCCGCTTTCAGGAAGGCGTAGAAGAAGAACACCCACAACACCGGCTCCAGGATCTCAAGGTTGTCCTCAATGATGTCAAACGTCACCGTCACGCCCCCCCACTCCAGGGCGTTATTGAGATTGACTGCCAACCTCAGAGCGAGCAGCCCGACCAGCAGGATCTTGGTATCCCGATCTAAGGACCGCTTCCACCCCCGGATCAGGAACACCAAGGCCGCCGAAATGGCCAGAATGCTGAGGACGTTGAGGATCGCGATGGGATTCACAGCAGGTGCTCCGGGCTGCCGAAGACCTTCCAACTCCATACGGCCAGCACTATCGCGCTGACCACATAACATCCGTGCTCGAGGACGTTAAGAAGATCCGCGAGCAAAAAAGCCTCCAGGTTGGTCAGGATCCAGCCGACCAAGAGCACATAGAAACCTAACCGGAGGGTCTTCACCGCCGGCAGCCGGCGAAGACGGGCTCGATTGCCGACGAGGAAGATGAGGGCACCGACCCCAAGAAGAAGCAGGATAATTTCATTTTGCTGGACCAAACGCGCCCCTCCTCACATTCGCACCCGCGCGAATGACAGGATACGTGCTCCAAGCACTATCTACAGCGAACGTGGTCCCAATGGCTGCCGGCGAGGTTATCATTGGTGGGAGGACAGCGCATTCAATTAGGGTTATTATAGACCAAGAACGCGCTTGCGCAAAAACCGGCATCCCGCTGATTTGTGCCAATCGCACGATGGGGCTACACTCACGGGGGAATACCTTATCACTGGCACGAACCCTTAAGCCAAACCGAGACGTTTGACCCAAGGAGGTCCTGATGACAACCCGCAATTTGAGCCCACAGCGTATGTTTATCGAACTGGCCGACGAGCACGAGCCCACCCATCACTTCACCGGACAAACCCCGGCGGATTTCGAAGCCTGGAAGGCGGAGACCCTGCCCAAGGTGCTGGCGACCCTGGGCGGCGCGCCCCCCGAGGCGGCACCCAACCCGGAACTGATGGCCGAATGGGAGACCGAGGATCTGATCCGGCAGCGGTGGATCATCGACGTCCAGGCGCACCTCTCCGCGACCCTCCGGGTGAACATCCCCAAAGGCTTGGGCGCGGACGAGCAGCGCCCGGCCATCCTCTGCTGTCACGGGCACGGCGAGTACGGCAAAGAGCCGGTGATGGGCAACGATTCCAGCCCCGGGCTCCGGCAGACGATCGGGGATCACGCCTACAACTACGGGGAGGTGATGGCGAAGCAGGGCTTCATCACCTACGCCATCGACTGGATCGGCTTCGGCGAGCGGAACGACAACCACAAGCCCAACCACCTGGCGCTCAACCACGGGCGGGATTGGTGCAACCTCTACTACCTCCACGCGACGATGCTGGGGATGACCTCGCTCTCGATCAACGTCGCCCACGGCAAGGCCGCCACCGACGTGGTCAGCACCTTCCCCCACGTCGACCCGGACCGGCTGGGCGTGATGGGCCTGAGCGGCGGAGGGACGATGTCGCTGTGGATGACGCTCTGCGACGCGCGGTTCAAGGCCACCGAGATCATCTGCTACAGCGATCTCTGGGCCGCGTTCGGCATCCGCGACATCAACTACTGCGGTATGCAGGTCGCGCCGGGCCTCTACAAACTGGTCGATCTGCCCGACCTGCAGGGGCTGATCGCCCCGGCGCCGCTCCTGATCGACATCGGCGCCAACGACACCTGCTTCAAGGTCGACACGGCCATGGGGTGCTACACGCAGCTTGCCGCGATCTACGAGGCTGCCGGCGCGGAGGAGAAGCTGGCGCTGGATCTGCATCCGGGCGAGCACGGCTGGGGCGGCAACAAGTCCGAGGCGTTCTTCAAGCGCTATCTAGCGTTCTGACCCGACAGCCAACACAGGCGGGCGCCGGAGAGCGCCCGCCTGCATAGAGCGGCGCTATCACGCAACAGGGGATAACGCCGGTTAAATCAGGGCCGAGAGGTCCTGGGACTCGTCCTGGAGCGGGTCGGCCACGTCGTCATAGGCCGGGCGGGCCCGGACAAGCTGCTTCATCGGCTCCCGTTCCTCCTCGGGGCGGCCCATCGTAAACACACCGCTCAGCTTGCCGTCCCCCGCAAAGTAGAAGAAGGTGAAGATCCGGGCCTCCAGATCGCCCCGCAGGACGGACCGTTCCCAATCGGAGAGATCGCCCCATACCTCGAAACTCAGGTCGAAGAGATCGGAGAAAAAGTAGGGGAGCGTCGTGTAGGGTTCCTCCTCCCCAGCCATATTTCGACCGGCGCGCAGACCCTGACCGCGGGCGACGTCCCAGTGCTCGACGCGCATCTGCTTGTCGAACGTCGGGTCGGGCCACGCGGCGATATCCCCGGCCGCGTAGATATTGGGGTCGCTGGCCCCGAGAAACGCGTCGACGATCACGGCGCCCTCTTCGTTCAGCTTCAGGTTGGATTCGCGGGCCAGCATGAGGTACGCCTTGGAGAGCGGCGGGCGATGGTAGGGGCGGCGCGGCTCGTTGGCGACCAGCGCAATCGAGCCCTCCTCATCCACCGCACGAATCCCCTCCACAGCTTTACCTCCGGCTAGCCCACCCCCGACGATCACATAGCGATAGTCTCACATAGGTCACTCCTTTTCTCGAGAATGATCAATCACAATCAACGAACCATGCGGAAGACGAATCAAGCGTTTCCGGCTATCGTGCCGGCACCCGCACTTACCATTCGGCAGGGCAGGAGGTCGAATGCCAGCCCGCCAGCCCGCCCAGGATCACAGAGATGTCCTCCCAACCCTCCCGCTGCAAGAGACTCGCGCCGATCATCGAGCGCAGTCCACTGCCGCAGAAGACGCGAATCGGTCGGTCCTTTGGCACCTCACCGAGCCGTTCGGGCAACTGCGTGATATGAATGTGATGCGCATCCGAGATCCGGCCCTCGTCCTCCAGCTCCTCCTCGCTTCGCACGTCAAGAATCCATGCGTCGAAGTCCTCGTCGAGCCGCTCGCAGAGTTCGTGAGTCGTCACCGTGGCGGTACTGGCGCTCTCCCGGCCCGACATATGCCACGCGAGCATCCCACCGCCCAACGTGCCCGCGAGGTCGTCGTACCCCAACCGCACCAATCGCCGGACAATTGGAGTTAGATCCTCATCCTCGCCGACCAACAGAAGCGGCTCGTCGTAGGGTAGGAACCACCCGGCAAAACTCGCCAGGCCGCCCTTCCACATAGAGAGCGCCTCCGGCACGTGGGCCGCACCAAAACCGAGTTCCATCCGCGTGTCGAACACCAGCCCATCCTCGGCTCGGGATGCGAAATCACCGGGGTTGAGCGGGGGCGGAGCGGGCAGTGCGCCCAGCAGCGGCGGCCCCTCGACGTTCCAGCGCTCCATCCGCCGGAAGTAGGGCGGGCGCTCCAGCATCCGGGCGAACTTATCGACGAAGTCCTGCGCCGAGGCGACCTGAAGCTTGGGATTGTGCTGCCGCTCCAGGCCTAGCGTCGTCCAGACCCGCTCGGCGATCGAGCTGCCGCAGACGGAACCGGCGCCGTGCGCCGGGCAGACGATGACCTCGTCCCCCAACGGAAGCAGGGTCTCGAAGAGGGACCCATAGAGCGCGCGGGCCATCTCCTCCAGCCGATCCGCACCCAGCAGATCCATCCGCCCCACGTCCCCGGCGAAGAGGGCGTCTCCCGTGAAAACCATCCACGGCGTCCCGTCCGGATCGTGGAGCAGATAGCTCATCGACCCGGGCGTGTGTCCCGGCGTGTGAAGGGCCCGCACTTCCAGGCGGCCCACGGACCACGTCTGGCCGTCCTCCACCGGTTGGCCGTATTGGTAATCCAACTGAGCATCCGCGTGCCAGATCTCGGCCCCGGTGCGTGAGGCCAGCTCGCAGGAGCCGATCGCGTAATCCTCATTGCGATGGGTCTCCAGGATCGTCGCGATGTGAAATCCCGACCGCTCCACCGCGTCGACGTAGACGCCGCAGTCCCGGCGCGGATCGATCACCACGGCCTGACCTTGATCGCCGATCACGTAGGAATAGTGCGCCAGTCCCTCAGATTCAATGCGCTCAAAAAGCATGAAAGATCCTCCTTTAATGATCTGGATGTGAAAACCCACCGGTTCTGCAATACCCAGCCCGGAACTAAGGTTCTGTAAAAGAACAAGCTCCCGCACCGACGCCCCCGAGGACGGGGGTTGGAAGCATTATAGTCGGGACGTTATATTTTTACAAACTCTAAACGGGCTCAGGACCGGTCACGGTAGGATTCTCAGCGTGAGCTGTCCACTCCGTGAAGGAGCCCTCGTAGATCTTGACCTTGGGGTAGCCCAGATACCATTGGAAGAGCAGGAACTCATTGGTGGCCTCACGACCTATCCCGCACGAGCAGATCACGGTCTTCTCCGGCGTGATCTCGTGCTCATCCAGAATCTCTTGAATCTCGTCGTCGGATTTCAGCAGGCGCGGGTTGTCGTCGTCCATAAACGATTTCCACGGCACGTTGATCGCGCCGGGGATGTGCCCGGGCTTCATCCACGGCCCTTGGCCCTGGTAGACGTCGGCAGGACGCGCGTCGAGCAAAATTGTGTTGGGACGATCCTTGATCGTCCGGAAGGTATCATAGGGAACGAAGTAGTCCTCACGCACGGTGACGCCAAACCTGGATGCCTGGACACTCGGGAAGACCTGCGAGATCGCCCCTTGGTCGGCCATCCAGGCCTCGAGGCCCCCGTCCAGCACGTAGACGTTATGATGCCCAAAGCGGGCCAGCGTGTAGGCCATCATCGTCTGCTCTAACCCATCGCCCCATCCCTTGAACAGCCCCTTTCCGGTGTAGACGACCACCGGTCGGTCCGGCTCCAGTCCTACGCGGCGGAAGTTCACCTCGATGGCCCGGGGACGGCCCGGATCCTCCTCACCGCTGTCCCCAATCAGAATGAACGGCAGATCGGCATGCGTATCGAGCACCTGCCGGATGCGCGGTAATTTGTAGTCAACCTGGTGGGTCGGCAGCAACTCGTCGCGACTGACCCCCCAGTTGCGCAAGAAGAGCACCGGCCCCACCGGAATCTCGTGGAGCTGATGGATAGTGGCGACGCAATCACCTATCTTCATCATAACCGGATTCAAAACGCTTAGCCGCTGGGATCGGTTGGAAGACCTGCGAGATTCCGTTGGAAGGATTGGGATTGGGTTGGGTTGTGATGATATGATCCTTTGATGACGTCCACAGGATCGCCAACGTCTTGAGCAGAAGGCGGAAGGTTGCACAGTCGGTCTGTTTGGGCTATAGTAAAAGTATCCACAAGGAGAGGGCTTCAAGCGAGGTGAGAGCCATGAGCACAAAGTTACAGAATCTCATTGATGAGGCACAGACATTGTCACCCAAAGAGAAACTGGATTTGATCAGTGAAATATCTCGCTCCCTTTCACCCATCTGTGCTGAGAGAGAGGATGGGGATTTCTGGACGCCCACGTCTCTCGAAACCCATATTCGACACCAAAGAACACCGGTGGTAACCGATATCGAGGAACTAAAGGCTGATTTTTGGCCTGAGGAAGAAACCGCTGATGATCTGATTGGGTATATTTACGATCAGAGAACAGAGGATCGCCGAATCTGATGGAAGCAGTTCTCCTCGACACCAACGTTTTGTCATTTCTGTTAAAGGGCGATAGTCGCGCGGCTCTCTATCAACCTCATCTCCAGCAGCGAAGACTCGCCATATCGTTTATGACAGTAGCAGAGTTGTTCCAGTGGGCTTTCGTGCGCGAATGGGGGGAGCGTCGTAAGCAGAAACTTGAGACGGATCTGAAATCGTATACAGTGCTGCCTTTTGATATCACACTCTGTCGACGCTGGGGGGAGATCCGTGCTGAGTGTCGCGCAAAAGGCCGGCCTATCTCTCCACAAGATGCCTGGATCGCAGCTACCTCTCTCTGCTATGAAATCCCTCTTGTAACCCACAATCCCAAAGATTTTGAGACTATCGAAAACTTAAACATCATCACGGAAGCCCCTTAGCCGAACTTCGGAGTTCGTATTCATATGCAGATGGGCCCATGTCCCTCTGGGCAATGTAAACCGCTACCTTCAAATCAGGAGACAACGAACCAATGGACCACCTAGATGACGCAGCCGTCGAGAACCAGAAATTATGGGACTCCGAGGTCGAGCAGGGATGCGGCTACACGATCCCGTGGCTCGATCTGGATCCCGCCATGTTGCAGCGCTACGCGCGCGGGGAGGTGGACGTCCTCCCGGAGCCTTGGACCTGCCTCTACCCGGCCGGCATCTTCGCCGGCGTCGAGGGGAAGGACGTGCTCTGCCTGGCGGCCGGCGGGGGCCAACAGTCGGCGGTCTTCGGCGTGCTCGGCGCGCAGGTCACCGTCGTCGACCTGACCGAGGGGCAGTTAGCCGGGGACCGGAAGGCCGCCGACCACTACGGGTACCCGGTCACCACCCTCCAGCGCGATATGCGGGATCTCTCGGCCCTGGCGGACGGCACCTTCGACCTCGTCTACCAGGCAAACTCGATCGCCTACGTCCCCGACCTCCGCACCGTCTACGGGGAGGTCAGCCGGGTCCTGAGGACCGGGGGGCGCTACCGGGTCTGCGCCGGACAGCCGGCCGTGCACGCCGTGGCGTGGAACGGGGAGGCCTACTGCCTCACTCACCCCTATGCCGACCGCGTCTTCCCCCGCCCGGACGGGGCCGGCGTCGAGTTCCGCCACACGATGGACGACCTCTTCAACGGCCTGCTCGACGCAGGCATGGCCATCGCGCGGGTCCACGAGGCCCCCTACGCCCGCCTGCGGCGCTACCGGGACGAACCGGCGGGCACCTGGAACCACGAGCAATCCTACGTCGCCGGCGGCTTCGCCATCGTCGCGAAGAAGCGCTGACGGCCCCCGCCCTGAGGGCGGCTTCTGTGTTGATCAATGCGCGACGGCAATCCCCCCCTCTAACTCCCCCCCGGAGGGAGGGAGGACCCGAGCTTCAAAGGTGATGCATCCAACTGAAAGCGCGATTACCCCGAAAGCGAAAAGGACTAGTCTGATAAAGGTTCTATGGTATACTTATCGTACAAGCTGAATTGACAGAAGACTCCCGGCGCCGCAGCGCGTGCCCGCGACCGGCGAGTCTGCCAGGGAATGGGGTAGTGGGACCGGGAACATGAGCATCTGGGTGGTGCTGGGGCATTTCTGCCACGGAGTGGTCTTTTTCACGTTGGGGTTGACCGCCGCGTTTCTACACTATCGAAGTCGGCGCATTGCCATCGCCCGCCGCCTTTCGTGGCTGAGCATCTTTGCCCTCTGTGAGTCCCTGGTCGGCTGGCACAACCAACTGACCGCCCTGGTCCCAGCGAGCACCTTGATCCCCCGCGAGCTCCTGCCGATCGTCCCGGCGTTGGGCTACACCACCCTGCTGGCGTTCGGCATCCAGACCTTCTTCCCGCTGGATTCCTGTGAGAAACGCCGGCGCCTGCGCGCCCTCCACGCCCTGTGGGCCGTGCCCTACGCCATCGCCCTGCTCATTGCCTATCCCGAGACCGAGATCGTCGTCGATCCGACCCTCGCCCTGATTCACTACCTGCTGGCCTTCCCCGGCGGCCTGTTGACGGCCATCGGGCTGCGGCGGCAGAGCTACCAGGCCCTGGAGCCCGACCTGCGCAAGCGCATCCAGCCCGATCTGCGTCTGATCGAGGTCAGTATGGCGACGTTCGGCCTTCTGAACCTCCTGATGGTCCCCGAGGCTCCGTTTTTCCCGGCGGACCGGCTGAACGTCCAGCGGTTGGCCTTTATGTCCAACGGGTGGCCCGCGTTCATCGCCGGCGCCGGCATCACCTTCGGCCTGACTCGCGCGCTGACCATCGTGCAGGGCGAGATCGAGCGCTGGGTCGAGGGCGTCGAGCGGCTCCAGGCGTTGGCCGAGGACCGGGAGCGGATCGGGCGGGAGCTGCACGACGGGATCATCCAGTCGATCTACGCCGCCGGCCTGATGCTGGAGAGCCTGCGCCCCATCATCCCCAAGGACCCCGACCGCGCGCAGGCCCAGCTCGCGCGGGTTATCGACAACCTCAACAGCATCATCCAGGACATCCGCCGCTACATCTTCGACCTCCGCAGCGACCTGACCGACGAGGACGTCCCGGCGGGCGTCAACCGGCTGCTGCGGGATTTCCGGATCAACACCCTGCTGGAGACAGAACTTGAGGTCTCCGGCGAGGTCAAGATGATCCGATCCGTGGAGCGGCGGCGGCACCTCTTTCAAATTGTGCGGGAGGCCTTGGCCAACACAGCCCGACACGCCCAGGCCCGCCGCGTCAGCATCCACATCGACTATATGGACGACGACCTGAGCCTGACCGTCTCCGACGACGGGGTCGGCATGGAGAAACTGCTGGTCGGCAAGGGGTACGGCCTGCGCAACATCCGGGAACGGGCCCGACTGCTGGACGGCACCATCCGCATCGAGAGCGCCCCGGACGCCGGCTTCATCCTCCACCTCACCGCACCCTACGATGGCTAACCGGCATCGAGATTCCAGCATCAAGCATCCAGACTTAAGGAAAGGGATATGACCTACCGAATCATTATTGTGGACGACCACGAGGTGGTGCGTTTGGGTTTGCGCACCTTGCTCGATAACCAGGAGGACCTGATCGTCGTGGCTGAAGCGGGCGACGCCGACGAGGCGCTGCAGAAGACCCTCCAGCACAATCCCGACGTCGTCGTGATGGACATCCGCCTGCCCGGCAAGAGCGGCATTGAGGCATGCGAGGAGATCAAGGAGGCTGTGCCGGAGGTCGAGGTCCTTATGCTCACCTCCTACGCGGAGGACGAACTCCTCTTCGAGGCCATCAGCGCCGGGGCCGCCGGCTACGTCCTGAAACAGGGCGGCGGCGACGAGCTGGTCCGGGCGATCAAGCGGGTGGCCGAGGGCGAGGCCCTGCTCGACCCCGCCGTCACCCAGCGGGTGCTGGCCCGCGTGCGGCTGGCCAACCGCCAGCAGAAGGCCGCCGCGTTCAGCGAGCTGACCGAGCAGGAGCTGCGCGTGCTCGGCCTGGTCTCCGAGGGCTGCACCAACAAACAGATCGCCAAGAATCTCTTCCTGGGTGAGGGGACGGTCCGGAACTACGTCAGCAGCATCCTCTCCAAGTTGGACCTGACCAATCGCGCGGAGGCCGCGGCCTACGCCGTGCGCCACCACCTGAACGAGTTCCTGAGCGACCTGCCGGAGACCGCCTGAGGGCTGTGCAGAACCGTCGTGACCTGATGGTGACACAGAGCTTCACGGAGAATACACAGAGTTCCGCAGAGATTATCTTGCATGATCAATGAGATTGCGAATGGATGAATTGCATTTTTATCAATTTTGATCAGCGCTATCCACAGATCCTAGCACTGAATCAGATTGAGAGCCACATACTGGAGACATAAAGTATAGACATACAGTATGGACATAGATTGACTATCTCTGTGTGTCTCTGTGCCACCTCTGTGCATCTCTGTGTAACTGACAAATTTATCGGCTACCAAGTGCCAGATAGGTGAACTGAAGGCTTATTGTTGAAACCCGGTGCAATGCACTTGAACCTTGAAGGGTCTCGTAAGCTTTTTCGTTCTTCGACGTGGCTGATCCTTGATGGTTGTGTACGGGAGTGCAACGCACCTGACAGGATCACGTTCGATCGCTCATTGCCTAGTCCGGGTGATGTGTTATAATGGCTATGGTGAGTAAACATCTCACACGTGCGTGTTTTTCTCGCGCACAGACTGGCGGGTGTTGCTTAATGGTAGAGCCTTGGCCTTCCAAGCCAAAGATACGGGTTCGATTCCCGTCGCCCGCTCTAGGAAGTTTCAGGGAGCCAGGCTTTCTGAAACTTTCC
>DAOTTS010000169.1:0-22290 GCA_034437735.1 Anaerolineae bacterium | reverse complement strand
TTCACGATGGAGCAGGACTTCTACAAGGGCCGGTTGGTCGAGGAATACGGGCTTAACGTGCTCGTCCCTCCGAAACCGGATCGGGATCTCGTCCACCACATCATCTACGATGAGTTGTGCCTCGGCGTGGTCGACGATGCATCGCGCGAGGTCTATCTGCGCATCATTGACGACTTGCGGGCCCGAGGCGCGGAGGGCATTATCGAAGGGTGCACGGAGATCGTGATGCTGGTGCAGCAGGTGCATACTGACGTCCCTCTCTTCGATACAACGTCGATTCATGCAGAGGCGGCGGTTCTGGAAGCACTAGGTTCAAGTTATGAGTGATAAGTCCTTGGCTGTAATCAGTAGGGGGTTGCGGGTTAGCTATGTGGTGGCCATGTCTCTCCTACTGTTTGGGCCAATGCCTCTCGGATCAGGTCATCATCAAGACGAAAGTCAGCGCCTAATAGGGCCTGAATAGCTTTGGCGGCTGAAGGAATATGTCCTTGCTGTTTTGCTAACAGTACGACGCCCAGCGTTCCCTTGGTAGGAACAGAAAAAGACTTAGCGCATTTACGTGCTTGGCCATCGTCCAAGATTGCTGTCCATTTCTGTCGATGAATGGCCCATGAGAGCACGGCGGTCTCTCCTTCACCAAGGTCCCAAGCCAGAAGTTCGGAGGAAGGGAGATGCATTAAGGATCCAGCGGTCAGTCATTGATGACTTCTTGGACGACCTCGTCACCCGTATACTGAAAGGGGGATACACCGAAGCGAGCCAGCACGTTCAGGAATTCGGCCCTTGAGAGTCCTGCGATCTCTGCGGCCTTGGCTTGTGTGACGCGCTGCAATTCGTACCATTTGACGGCGGCCACGAGCCGCATCTCGCGGACAAACCCATCTGGATCCTGCTTAAGCGCCGATAATACGTCTCTCGGCAGCTCTATGGAAACTTGGACGGTATCCATATCGGTAATCCTTTCAGATGACGCTATGATAGGTATGGTTGAACCTATTATACGCTTCGGAGTGTGTTAGGGCAATTCATTGATCCTTGGTCTCATTGGATGTTCTGTCCAAAGTTAAAGTCTTGTCTTCACCTTTAGTGTTATAGGAGGGGTAACGATGAACGACGTGGCATTGCGCGCAGTCCTGATTGGGCAGTTCGAACGAAGTTGGCGGATGGTCGAGGAAGCCGTAGGTGCCTTCTCCGCCGAGGAGTGGCGCACCGGGGAGATCGACTACCTGACGCCAGCCCGGTTGGCCTATCACATCCTGGAGACGGCGGAGTTCTATTCGGGCGAGACCCGAGAGAACTTCTCCTGGGGCCACCGCTTCGGTTGTGACTGGGAGGGCGCCGAACGCGAGGCGCTGCCCACGCAGGCGGACGTGTTGGCGTACCTGACCGAAATGCGGTCCCGGGTCGAGGCCTGGCTTGCCGAGGTGGACCTTTCCGCAGCCGATGCGGCGTTCCCCTGGCCGGGCGACACCGTTCTGGATCGAGCGGTCTATCTGCAGCGGCATACTCACCACCACATCGGGGAGCTTTGGTCGGAGATCAAGCGCCGTGGGCACGACCTGCCGAACTGGTACTGATGGCGCGGGAGGAGGACCCTCCAGGGCTATATGTGTCAGCGGAGAGTCAGGGGGGGCGCACCGTCGATTGACTCGAACGGTGTCGATCAACAGACGCACTCAGATACGAGGAGGCAGGATCATGACGACGTTGGAAACCGAGCGGCTCATCCTCCGCAATTTTCGTCCCGACGATTGGCAGGAGCTCCTGGAGCTGGCGATCAAGTATCAGGCCTCGGCATGGGCCCAGTACGACCATCCCTGGCCGACGGAGGAGGATAAGGTCAGGCAGATGGCCGAGTGGCTCGCGACCGAGGAGGGATTCCTGACGGTCTGCGTGAAGGAGCCCGGCAGGTTGATCGGGCTCCTCAATATTCACCACAATCAAGAGATAGAGGACGCCCGGGTGCACGGTCTGGGGTACGTCTTTCACCCGGACTATCACGGGCAGGGATACGCCACGGAGGCCTGCCGGGCGGGCCTGAACCACGTCTTCGGTCCCCGGGCGGCGGATCGGGTGACCACGGGCACCCATCCTGACAACGAACCGTCCGTGCGATTGCTCACGAGGCTGCGCCTGAAGGAGATCAAGCGCGGGGAGTATGCTATCTCGCGAGAGGAATGGCTGGCCTCGGATCCAGGAGAAGCCTCTGATACCACCTCTTCCTCTGAAAGTAAGCTCCGCTTGTAGTAGGCGATTCATCGCCGTGGTGCTCTTCCAAGCGAAGGTGCAATTTGAACAAGCACGGCGCTAAAGACGCCTACGTGTAAGGAAAGCACGTACCTACAGATCCGGACGTAAATAACTAAACATTTCCAAGATACCCATGGAAACGCAGAGTCTCTTTAGTTATTCATGACCAGATCCATAACTACAAGCACGTTTTCGTCATCGTTGGCGAGCCGTAGGCTCGTGGAAACTCTTTCGGAAATCGTAGTCAATGACCGGAAAGTGAATATCCCTTTCATCCCCGTCACACTGACCCGTCATGCTGAACTGTCTGTCCTGAGCATAGCCGAAGGATCGTGAAGCCTCTCGACGTTGAATGGCAGGACGCGGGAGCACCGGCGTCGAGCGAGCCCTCCATCCTCCGTCGTTGATCTGTCGTAGCTAGATCTGTGCATCCGCAAGTAGCACGTCGAGATCCTTCACTTTGTTCAGGATGACGGGTAAGCCGATGGTTGTGTAAGCACCGGCGTCTCTTCTCGATATACCGCGCGATACTCGACACTGGGACGATAGTGAATGAAAATCGGCCGGGGGTGGAGACTATCTCCGCCCCCGGCCGATGAATTTCAGCGTGCTTCTCCCTTGCCGGGTCAGTCGAGCTCCGGCTCGACGTCCACCCAGCCTCCGCCGTGCTCGTAGGCCGAGCGGTACATCGCGTCCAGGATCGCCTGGGAGCGGCGTCCGTCCCGACCGGGGCACACCAACGCCGCGCCCTCCCGGATGGCTGCTGCCATGTTGTCGGCGGCGTTGAGCCACGGAGACTCGATGGCCTCCGGCGGCGTCTCGCCCCAGGTGCCGTTGAGATACCACTGGGTCTGGGGCTTCTCCACGGGGCCGCCGCTCACCTTCACGAAGGCGCCGTCCGTCCCAAAAAGCTCGGTGCGCCCGTACCAGGTGGGCTGCGGGTAGTTGGTCGTGGCGTACATATTGATCACCAGGCCGTTCTCGTACTCCCACGTCGCGATGCCCAGATCCTCGGCCTCGATGTCGTGATGCTGCGTCCAGATCGTGCACCGCACCCGCGCCGGGATCCCGAGCACGAACGCGAGTTCGTCCAGGTGGTGGATGTTTTGATTCGAGAGGACGCCGCCGCCGTCCCAACGGCGGGTGCCGCGCCATCCCCCATTCGCCAGGAAGTATTCGTCGGAGCGCAGGATCTTGACGTTCGACTCGCCGCTGAGCAGATCCCCGAAGTGGCCTTTCTGCACCGCGTTCTGGAACGTCAGCGTGTCCGAGGCGAAGCGACGCCCGAAATCGACAGCCAGCAGCAGGCCTTGCTTCTCGGCCTCGCGGATCATCCGGTCGCACGCGTCGAGGCTGGCCTCCATTGGCTTGGTCGTGAGCACGTGCTTCCCCGCCTTCAGCGCCTGCAACCCCACCTCGGCGTGGCGGCCCGTGGGGGTCAGCACGTAGATCACCTCGACCTCGTCGTCCTCCAGCCAGGGTTGAACGTCGGTCGTGTAGGGCACCTCGAACTCCTCGCTGGAGCGCTTGGCCCGTTCCTCGTCGAGGTCACAGACGCCGACCAACCGGGCCCCGGGCGTCTGCGTGACGGTGCGGGAGCGGTTGTGCCCCATGCCCAGGCCCACGACCACGAAGCCGACCGGGTGATCCTCGTAGGACCGGGTCACGGTGATCTCCGGCTTGGGTTTGGCCGCGGAGTAGAGGTCAGAGGGGGCCGCGCTGGGCCAGACCCGCTGCATCGCCCGCGTGACCTGGTGGGAGACCTCCTCGTTGCTCAGGCTGGGGTCGGGATTGTGCGTCTCGACGCTGACCGGGCCCTCCATCCCGGCGGCGGAGCATGTGGCCAACACCCGCTCCCACGGGACCATGGTATCGCCCAGGCCCGGCACGACGCTCCGTGCCTTGACGTGCACGCAGCGGGCGAGCTGCGCACACCGCACCAGATAGGCGACCTCATCCTGGCGCCGTTCCGGGCTGTCCCACGTGTTGGAGACGTCCCAGGCCATCCCCCATTCGGGCACGTCGAGGGCGTCCAGGACGGCTTCGACCTCGTAGGTCGTCACGCCACAGTTCTCAAAGGCCAGGGTGAGCCCGGCCTCCTTGGCGCGCTCGGCCAGCGGCGCGAAGTGATCCAGGACCCGCTGGAGCATATCGGGACGGGTGGCCACCGCGCCTGTCTCCGCTTTGGGGGGCTGCCAGTAGAAAAAGGAGCGCACCAGCCGGCAGTCCAGGGCGTCCGCTACGCGGATGATGGCCTCCAGCTTCTCTTCCTCGGCCCGGCATCGCGCCTCGTCGGGCAGGTGGACCTTCGCCAGTGAGGACTGGAGGCATCCGACCTTGAGATCGTGTTCATCCAGGAGTGCCTTCACGCTTTCGATCTGCGCGTCTGTCAGGGATTCGAACGACTGTCCGAAGATGCGCCCTCGTAGGTCGCAGTGGGTCAGTCCCCAGGATTTGAGGATCGGCAGGGCCTTGGTCAGGTCCATACCGAGTTCGTCGGTGAAAATTGATAGGAACATGCTTGTTTCCTTTCTATGCTCTGTGGAGGTTATCTATGGATGCGGTGATGCTTGATGTGCCGGGTTTGGGTCATGGGGTCACAATCGGGTTGGGGCGGTTGGGGGCGATCAGAGCGGTTGGTAGCGCCCGTACGTCTGAATGGCGTGCATCGCGGCCCGAAGACCGGCCAATTTGCTCCCCGGATTGACGCTGCCCGCCGTCGTGACGACCAGCCCTCCGTCGTCGCCGACGGCCTCGATGTCCCGGCGGACGGCATCCGCGATTTCCTGGGGCGTTCCCCGGGCGAACGTCCACGGCGCAAGCTGCCCGTAGATCGCCGTGCGGGGCATCGCGTCGCGGATCGCGACCGGATGCACGGTGGGGCCGAAGTTGCAGCCGTCGAGGTTGACCCGCGCCAGCAGCGGGAGGAGGTGCGTCATCTCGCTGTCCGAGTGCTGGTAGCGCCGGTCCTCCGGATCGGGGGAGAAGGTCGCAAAGACGTGCTCGAGAATCGGGAGCCCAAACCGTTCGTAGATGTCGGGGTTGAGCATGGCGCAGTTGTCGTCGTAAAAGCTGAACCCCCGCATGGAGACGTCGGTCGTCTCCCGCAGCAGCGTGGACAGTTCGACGATCTTGCGCGCCAGCAGATCTCGGAAGCGCGCCATCACGTCGGGGTAGTCCACCAGCCAGTAGATGACGTTCTCGACGCCGCAGATTGACATCGCGGCGGTCACCGGCCCGCGAATCCCGCCGCCGAGATGGACCTCCCGGTCGTATTCGGTGCGCAGCCGCGCCATCGCCGCGAAGAACCCTTCGGGGAAGACAATCGCCTCCAGATCCAGCGTCTCGACGTGGTCCATCCGGGCCTGGAGCTCGTCGATGGTGTCGATGCTCTCCACGACCCAATCGGCGTGCCCGATCGTCTCCGAGCCCTGGATCCGGACGATCTCCGAGCCGAAGATCTCCTCGATCCGCATCGGGCGCGGGAGCTGGTGCGCCGGCGGCACGTAGGTCTCGGGTAGAATCCGGTGCCCAACGATCTCCAGGGCCTTTTCATTGTACTGTCGGTTGAGCCGGACGTGGAAATCAGGATCCTCGTAGTAGCGAGGATCCTGATCTATCCCGAGCTCCTGCCAGAGACACCCCTCGGTGGTCCGCAGGGTCATAGGTACCTGCGGCTTCTCCGTGGAAAAGGGCTTGCCCAGACTGGCCTCATTGTCCTGCCAGAACCGCTCGGTATCGACGGGAAGCATTATCATGGTCAGGCCTGCGCCATGATCTCCCGGAACAGCGCCGCGTACAGAGCGATGACCTTCCTTTCACCGCCCTCACGGTATCCCTGCTCCAGGGAGATGAAGTTCTCGTATTCCATCTCCTTAAGGATGCCGAACAGCTCTTTGTAGGGGAAGGTCGGGTCCTCGAGCTGGTGCATGTGGACGTGGCGGATGTAGTCCTTTACCTTGTTGAACGTAAAGGCCGCTGAGCCATTCACCAGGTCGCGTTGATCGCAGTTGTAGTTGAGCGCCACGTTGGGGTGATCCGCGACCTTCACGGCGCCCAGGGCGTACTCCCAGTAGTAGAACTCGCCGTGCATCTCCAGGAGCACGTCCACGCCCTTGCCCTCGGCGTATTCGCCGCACTCCCTGAGGGATTCGCCCACGTACTGGACGACCTGGTTCTTGTTCACGCCGGGAGGGAAGTCGTTGCCGAAGACCCGGAGGCGCCCGCATTCCAGGTCGGCGGCCAGGTCGATGAATTCCTTGGTGCGGTCGATGGCCCGGCGCCGGACTGAGGGATCGGGGGAGTCGTAGCGTTGGCCGGTGGAGAGACAGGAGACCTCCAGCCCGGCCTCGTGCAGCCGCGTCTTGACCCGCCGGCGTTCCTCTTTGGGGATCTCCGGCTCGACCCCGTGCTTCTGCCCCGCCTCGCAGCGGAACTCCACCCCCTGGAACCCGTTGGCCGGTAGGAACTCGATCAGTTCTCGCAGCGTGAAATCTGAGCCGATTGCGTAGGTGTCAAAACTGAGTTTCATGGTCCTTTTCCTTTCTATATGTGTTGACAATGGGTGGACGTGACCCGGCGATCGATCCAAACGCCTGGCCGAGGGCCTCGGGGACGGCATCCGCAGAGGTGGTTCAGGCGGTCTCCATCCTTGCCGGCTCTCCCTTTTCCTCTGACGCCATCTGGGCCAGCACCTCCCGGCAGGTGGTTTTCAGGTGGTTCTGAATCTTTTCCTCCACGAGGCTCTCCTGTTTGTGCTCGCATGCGCGTAAGATCGCCTCGTGTTGAGCCCCGGCCGATTCGATGTGGCTCTCGAGCGAGATATACATCACAATGTAGGGGCGAACCGTATGCCTGAGGGAGGTGATCAGGTCGAGCAGGCGCATCCGCCCGGCGGCCTTATAGAGGGTCATATGGAAGGTCTCATTCAACTTGACCCATTCGTCGTTGCCATCGGCGAGTCTCATCATCTGGTGCGCGCTTTGCATTCGCCCTAACGCCTGGTCGGTGAGCTTGGGCACGGCATTGCGGCCTGCGATGCCCTCAAGCGTGGCCCGAATGGCAAAGATATCCTTGATCTCGTTGGGGGACAGCTTCGCGACGTAGGCACCTCGGTGGGGATAGATGCTCACTAGATCCTCCGCCTCCAGCACGCGAAGGGCCTCGCGTACGGGCATTCGGCTGACGTTTAGCAGTTCGGCGATTTCCTGCTGTTCAATCTTTTCGCCCGGCGCTATATTGCCTCTGAGGATCATATCCCGAATAGCCTCGGTGACGGCTTGGTGCATCGTCTTGAGCTGTATCATTCGCCAACCTTTCTCGCATGAATAAGGAAACAAACGCCAAGATGTGATAAGCCTATAACGTCCCGTTCCGCCCCATCCCGGGAGTCGGAGATGCCGGAAAGGGTGCGTCAGCGGGGAACTTGCTCGTTAGCAGGCCCTAAAAGCGGCCTGGATTTTTGATCATGGATCATGGATCCATGATCCCCTTGACAAGTTTCCCCCCGCTTGTTATAATCTTATCACATCGCTGATAGTGAGTCAAGCTATCTGAGTGCAATTTTCCATCACGATCTCGGATCTCTGTTAGATCGCTCAACGTCATTGAGTGTCAATGTATCCGTTCGACGTCTGGCATGCAAGGAGTTTTCGATGAAAGATGATTTTCGTGTTGGGATCGTTGGTGCAGTATCCGCCTACTCGCTGATTCTTGCAGACGCGCTGGTCGAGGATCCAGACGTTGCGTTCGGCGGGTTGGCCTATCTGGGACGCGGGGCCAAGTATATTCGGGATGCGTGGGGCTTGCCCTATCTCACCCAATATCCCCAGACCCTGGAGGCCTACGCGGAGAGGTATGGGGCCGAGATCTATGAGCAGCCGGAGGATATGATCGAGGCCGAAGCGCTGGATGCGGTTTGTATCACCACAGAGGATTATCTTCACGTCCACCACGCCCTGCGAGCTCTGGACAAGGGCGCCCACGTCTTTCTGCCCAAGCCTTTTGCCTCCCGTCACGAGGACGCAGTCCGGGTCTTTGAGGCCGCCAACGAGCGGGGGCTGATCGCGGTCGGCAGTTTGCCCCTTCGATTCAGCCCGCTCTACGTCAAGGCGCGCGAGCTCATTGACGAGGGCGCGATCGGCCGGCCGTTGAATGGGCGTTTCGTGATCGAGCATCACCTGACGCTTGGCGGCTGGAAGAGTGATCCCTCCATGGCCGCCGGCCCGGAGTACGAGATGGGGTTCTATACGTTTGACGCTATGCGCTGGCTGATGGGCAGCGAGCCCAAGCGCGTGATGGCGTACGGTGCCAACCTCGATCATCGTGGCATCCCGTGGATCGACAACGCGGTCTGCATCACGGAGTTCGAGAACGGCGCGATGGCGTCCGCCGATCTCCGTTTTTCGATGCATCATCGGTTTGTCGGACACGCCGGCCTGGAGATCGTCGGGGACGAAGCGTCGCTTACCTTCGAGAAGGACCCCGAAACCGGCGAGAGTGTGGTCGCCGTTTACGATGCGTCGGGCACGACCCACTACGCAGTACCGCCCCGATCCAATTACAAGGGCAAGGAGATGCTGCGGTGGGTGGCGATGTGCCGGAAGGGCGAGGATCCGACGTCCTGGCAGGAGGAGTGTCTTCGCTCCTTGGACTTCATCACGGCGTTCAAATGCGCGCACGAGAGCGATCAGGCGGTAACCTTACCTCTGAATACCGAGGATTGTGGGGAGGATCAATGAACTGGAAAGGACATCCTTTCGCGTTTTTGCTGCGGGTCGACGTTGAGCACGTGGAGGCCCAGAAATATACCGGCGATTCCCGGATGACGAAGGTCGCGGTCACGAACCTGCTCGATCTCTTCGCCGAGATCGGGACGCGCCATTCTTTTGCGCTGTTGGGCATCACCGCCGAGTTCTACCCGAACCTGGCCAAGGACATCGCGGCGGATCACGAGATCTTTGGGCACGGGATGTACCACGAGCCGGCCCTGTCCGGCCGTTCTCTCCAGGATCTGCGCCACGAGATGCGGCGGATGAAGGACGCCATCGCGAACGCATGTGGGGTCGATATCCGGGGCATCGCCGTGCCCCATCACGGGATGGCTGACGAGAACACCTTGCGGGCTGCAGCCGAGATAGGTCTGGAGTACATTAACTCCCGGATTCAGGCGGAGAACTCCGATCTGCCCCGCTTTCATCAGATTGAGGGCACCGATATGAAAATTCTGGTCAGTGGCGACCGGAGACGTGGGGCCTCGGATTACAGCGCGCGGCGCCGGACGTGGGCGGAGATTCACGAGGAGGCCTTCTGTCCCGATGTGGCCACGCGGAAGTGGCAGGCGATGATCGACTGGGCCAAGGACAATGGGCGCATGTGCACGTTGGTCGTTCACCCTTGGATGACGATGATCAACGCCGGCGAGATCAAGGTGATTAAGGACGTGATCACGTACGCGCGCGACCAGGGTGCTTGGATGGGCACCTTCGATCAACTCGCCGACCTGGCATTGGCGCAGGAAGGGGCGGCGTAGGCGCTTCTAGAAGCGTAGGCGCCTTTAGCACCGTCCGTTTTGGAATTGCATTTACGTTTGGTAGAGCGTCACGGCGATGAATCGCCTACTACGAACGGATCTTTTTTGAAGAGGAGAACTCATGACAGAGACACCTTGGAAGACCGACCAGTGGTTTGTGAGCCCATGGAACTATGCAGAGCCGGTGACCGGGGATTTCAGCTTCCCCGACCAGATTCGGGTCCACGATCTCACCCTGCGGGATGGCGAACAGCAGGCGGGATTGTGCTTCCGTATGGAGGAGAAGGTCCGCCTGGCCGAGGAGATGGCGAAGTTGGGCGTCCACCGGATTGAGGCCGGGACGCCTGTGGTCTCAAAGGAGGATGAGGACGCTATCCGCGAGATCGCCAGCCGCGACCTGGGCCCGGAGATCTTTGCGTTGGCCCGCTGCCGCATCGAGGACGTGAAGCGCGTGCGCGACACGGGGGTGGACGGCGCGATCGTGGAGATCCCGTGCAGCGAGCACATGCTTGAATATGCCTACCAGTGGCCGCTCGAAAAGGCCATCGAACTCTCCATCGCGGCCACCAAGTACGCGCACGAGCAGGGATTGTACGTGGTCTTCTTCCCGATCGATTCCACCCGCACCGAGATGAACTGGTACCTGGATCTGATTCAGCAGGTCGCCGAGCACGGGCACATGGACGCCCTGGCCCTGGTCGATACGGCCGGCGTGCTCTCGCCGCACGCGATCCCTTATCTGGTGCGTAAGACCCAGGAGCGCATTCACAAGCCCCTGGAGGCGCACTTCCATAACGATTTCGGGCTGGGTGTGGCGAACACGATCAGCGCGATCACCTCCGGGGTGAGCGTGGCGCACCTCACGTCGCTGGGTATCGGGGAGCGGGCCGGCAACACCCCCCTGGAGGAGACCGTAGTCTCGCTGCGCGTGCTCTACGGGCAGGATATCGACCTCAATTACGATGAACTGCGCCCGTACTCCCAGTTGGTGCGCGAGATCAGCGGCATTCAGGTGCCGTCCAACCGGCCCATCGTGGGCGACACGATCTTCGATATGGAGGCCGGCATTATCACCGACTGGTATAAGAATGTGGGGCAGGATCACTTTTTGGAGGTCTTCCCCTTCGTGCCCGAGTTGGTCGGTCACGAAGGGGAGCAGATTATCCTGGGCAAGAAGAGCGGTCGGGCCTCGATCGATATCTGGCTGGATCGCATTGAGGTTGACGTCGACAAAGAGGAGCGTGCGGAGATTCTGCAAAAGGTCAAGGCGAAGGGCATCGAGCGCAAGGGCCCCATCACCGAGCTTGACTTCCGCGCCATCGTCGATGAGGTCACCGCAAGTTGACCGCGAAACGAGGTGAGGGCATGCAAGCTGTGATGTTGTGGGAGCCCGAGCGCATGGAGCTCGTCGAGCTGCCGGCGCGCGCGCCGGGCTGGGGCGAGGTGCGCCTGAAGGTGGAGGCGTGTTCCATCTGTGGGTCGGATCTGGAGGGCTACTACGGGATGCATCCCAAGATGACGTACCCTCGGGTGATGGGGCACGAGGTTGCCAGCACCGTGGTGGAGGTCGGCCCGGGCGTGACCGATCTCTCCGTCGGCGACCGCGTGGCCGGCACCGGCGGTCGGGCCTGCGGCGAGTGTGAGGCGTGTGAGGCCGGGCGGCCCGGCGCGTGCCTCTCCCCGCTCAGCCCCGGCTTCACCGCCCACGGCGGTTACGCCGAGTTTATGGTTGCCATCGCCTCCCGTTTGACCCCTATCTCGGAGGGCGTCAGCCTGGTGGAGGCGGCGGTCGCCCAGCCTGCCGGCATCGCCAATCACGCCGTGGCGACCCGCGCGGCGGTGAAACCCGGCGAGACGGTCTTCGTGCAGGGCTGTGGGCCGATCGGGCTGAGTGCGATGCTCCTCTCCAAACTGCGCGGCGCCACCGTGATCAGCACCGATATCGTCGATTACCGCTACGAGTTGGCCGCCGAGTTGGGGGCCGACCTGGTCCTCAACGCGCACCGCGACGACGTGAAGGCCGAGGTGATGGCGTTGACTGGGGGTAAGGGGGTCGATAAGGTCATCGAGTGCGTCGGCGGCGATCAGGACGAGACCCTGCCCGAGGCGGTGCGCTGCGTGAAAGCCGGGGGGCTGGTCACGATGGTGGGCTCCTTTGCCGCTGATCGCGCGACCTTACCCGCTATCGACTTCAAGTTCAATGAGAAGTCGGTCATCGGCTCCCAGTCCATGCCGGAGGGGTATGCCCCCATCTTCAAGTTGATCCTCTCGGGTGAGCTGGATCTGCTCCCGCTCGTCAGCCATCGTGTGGGGCTGGATCGGGCCGAGCACGGCCTGGCCCTGATGAATGAGAAGGCCGAGCAGGTGATGAAGGTCGTTATTGAGCCATAGCCATAATAGAAGGATGCATCACAAGTGAGAGGAGGTTCCTATGGGTTTGCCGACTGAGAAGGACCTTGAACAGTGTGTGTGCCATCGTTGCCCCTCCTTTATCAAGGGGGATACCAAGCTCTTCTGCGTCCACGGCAAGAGCGAGATGTCTGTGCAGGAAAAAGGGTGCATCTGTCGTACCTGTCCCGTTCACGTGAAGTATGGGTTGGACGGTCGGGCTTTTTGCCTCCGTGGCAAAGCGGAATGAAAGGATTTTGACCCATGCGCGTTGTATTCCTCACTTACTGGGGAACCATTGGCGATCGAATTCTGGAGTGGATGATTGAGAACACGGACGACGAGATCGTCGCCGTGGTGACCCGACCCGGCAGTTCGGGGGAGACCATCAAGGACATCGTCTTCGAGAACTATCTGCCGTTGTACCAGCCGCCGGGCAACGTGAACGTCCCCGGGTTCCTGAACGAGCTGCGGCGCCTTGAGCCCGATCTTTTTGTCTCGATGTACTTCGGGCGGCTCTTCTCCCCGGAGATGTTGGCCATCCCAACGGCGGGATGCATCAATATGCACCCCTCGCTGCTGCCCAAGTACCGAGGACAGGGGCCGTCGACCTGGCCGATTGTCAACGGTGATTCCGAGACCGGGCAGACGATCCACTGGCTGGACGAGGGGATCGACTCGGGCGATATCATCGCCCAGCGGGCGATTCCCATCGATCCGGAGGACACCGGCACGACCCTGTCGGAGAAATTGACCGAACTGGGCATCGAGTTGTTCACCGAGACGTGGCCCATGATCAGTGCGGGGGAGGCGCCCCGCATTCCGCAGGACGACGATGCGGCGACCTACTCGGTCGCCCCGCGCAAAGTGCACCGGCGCATCCCTTGGGAGGAGCCGGCCGAACGGATTCATAACCGCGTGCGCGCCTTCACGCACCCCCGTCGCGGTGCGTGGACGGAGCTGGGCGGCGAGACCCTCTGTCTGTGGGACGCGGTCGCGACGGATAAGGGCCCGGCGGCAGGCGAGGCCGTGCCGGGGCAGATCCTGGCCGTCCTCGGTGAGGGCGTCGTCGTCCAGACGGGCGACGGCCGCTTGCTGATCCGTGAGGGATCGGTGGGGCAGGAGGGGCCCGACCTGGTGAGCTTCCTGGGCGGCTTGTCCGACCGGGTGGACTTGATCCTGGTGTGATGCGAGGGATGACGTTGGTTCCGAGGGGAATCCATACCGATGCTCCAAGCGGATTTGCAATCCGCGACTCGGGCTCGCATCCTAACGCTCCAAGCGGATTTGCAATCCGCGACGCAAGCTCAGATCCTAGAGTTCCGAGCGGATTTGCAATCCGCGACGCAGGCTCGCATCCTAACGCTCCAAGCGGATTTGCAATCCGTGACGCAGGCTCAGATCCTAGAGTTCCGAGCGGATTTGCAATCCGCGACGCAGGCTCGCAACCTAACGCTCCAAGCGGATTTGCAATCCGCGACGCAGGTTCAGATCCTAGAGTTCCGAGCGGATTTGCAATCCGCGACATAGCCTGGAGCCGGTAACGATGCGCCGTTTCCTCAGGGACATCCTGGCGTATACGCTCTGGGCGCTGTCCGCAGCGCTGTCGGTCTGGGCCTTGTTCTGGGTGCGGAAGTTCGTGCTCGTTGACGTGCCCGCGATGCTCTTGGGATTGGAAGGGTGGGTCTTTCAGGCCGTCGCCAAGTTCGGGACCGTCCTGTTGGGGCTCCTGTGGTTGATCGTGACGGTGGCCTCTGAACCCTATTTTGCCCGGATATCCGATCAAGACCCGGAGCGACGCCTTTCTGTCGTCGAGGTCCTCAGGGTGTTTGTCGTTGAGTTATTGGTTCTCGGCGCGGCTTATGGTGGACATGTATTGGTATACTGATATACTGACCTTTACGTTACGGAACGGACCGAGGTGGTGGTCACTGTCAAGGATAGGGTGTGGCAGGATGCAAGCGAGGTGAACGTCATCCTCGGGAGGAGGTGATGCTGAATTCTTTAGATGCGTCGGCGGTTGGGATTGAATGGGTACGATATCAAGTCATTTCAGAGAGGTAAGAGAAGGAGAGATCAGCATGAAAAAGCACAGAATCTCACGTCGGGAGTTCTTACGGGTGTCAGCGCTGACAGCGGTGGGCGCGGTTGCCCTCTCCTGTCAGGGCCCCGGTGCTACCCAGACCGAAGAGACCGAACCGGAGCCTGTCGAGACCAAAGAGGCCGAACCTGAAGAAGAGGCAGCCGGGGCATCGAGCAAACAGGCCCCCGCGTTCGCCGAGATGGTGGCCGCCGGCGATCTGCCGCCGCTGGAAGAGCGGCTCCCCGCCGATCCTATGGTCGTCGAGCCGAACGATCGCATCGGCCAGTACGGCGGCACGTGGCATATGGGCTCTGTCGGCTCCTCCGACAACGCCCTTGTAGCCCGTACGGCGGGCTATGAGAAGCCGCTGCGGTGGGACAAGACGTACACCGAGGTGGTCCCGAACCTGATCAGCAGTTGGGAGACCTCTGAGGACGGGAAGGTCTTCACGCTTTACCTGCGCAAGGGTGTCCGGTGGTCAGACGGCGAGCTGCTGACGGCCGATGACTATCTATTCAACTTCAACGACCGGCTGATGAACGAGGATCTCACGCCGACCTTCCCGGATGCGCTCACGGTCGGCGGCGAGACGCCCACGATGGAGAAGGTGGACGACTACACCGTCAACGTCAAATTCCCGCTGCCGTCCGGCGGCTTCACGCTGCACCTGGCCAACGTTAGTTGTCAGCTTCTGGCCATGCCCGCGCATCACTTCGAGCAGTTCCACATCGCCTACGTGGATGAAGCAGAGATGAATCAGATGGTCGAGGACGCCGGGTTCGAGTTCTGGTACGAGCTCTTCGGCTCCAAGAACGAGGCCTTCCCGTGCTGTTACCACGACATCGGCCGGCCCCTGACCTATGCGTGGGTTCCCCCGGCGGACGCTTCTGCCTTCGGTGAGGAGCCGCAGGCGGTCTTCAACCGCAACCCCTACTACTGGAAGGTCGACCCCGACGGCAATCAGCTCCCCTACATCGACCAGCTCTTCTACAAGATGCACGAGAACCCGGACACCATCCTCCTCGACGCCATCGCGGGCGATATCGACATGCAGAAGCGGCACATCGACAAGATCGAGAACGTGCCCGTGCTGCAGGAGAACTCGGGGGACGGTGGGTATCACTTCTTCGCGCTCCAGCGCCAGAAGATGAACAACTGTATCCTCGACCTCAACCAGAACTACGAGGACGATCCCTACATCGCCGACCTCAACAAGGAGATGGATTTCCGCATCGCGCTCTCGCACGGCATTGACCGCGAGGAGCTCGTTGAGGTGATCAACGGTGGGCGGGGCGAGCCGTGGCAGGCGGCACCGCTTCCGAACAGTCCCTTCTACAGCGAGGAGTTGGCCAAGCAGTATACCGAGCACGACCCCGACACGGCCAACGAGATGTTGGATCTTTTCCTCCCCGATAAGGACGATGAGGGCTACCGGCTGCGCACCGACAACGGCGAGCGCTTGATCATCATCGCCGAGACGGCGGCGGACTTCAAGGTCGTGTGGATCGACATCCTGGAGCTCATCAAGGAGCAGTGGAAAGAGATCGGGATCGAGATGCGCATCAAGACCCACGACCGCGCCTTCTATCAGGGCGAGCGCCGTGGCAACGGTCAGACCATGCTTGCGGTCTGGGAGGGCGACATCGACTACTGGGCGGTCTACCACATCCGGAACCAGGTGGCTTGCCACCATCTCTGGACCGCCTGGATCAACTCGGGCGGCGAGCAGGGCGAAGAACCGCCCGAGGTCTACAAGGAGATCAACGCGCTTTACGAGGAGCTCAAGATGACCGTCGGCCTCGAGGATCAGAGGGCCATCATCGCACAGATTCACGAGCTCTATCCCTTCGACCGGATCGGGACGACGACCATCCCCAGCGGCTACGGTGTGGTCAAGAACAACTTCTACAACGTGTCGGAGGAGGTCCCCGATATGTGGATCGGCGCGACCCCGGCGCTGGACAACACCTGCCAGTACTGGATCGACGAGGAGGCCTAGCGAACGAAGAGGGACGGACGGGGACTCAGACGTCTGAGTCCCCGTCCGAGGCATATCGTAGGGTATGACAAGCTTCATCAAGCGCTCTCCCGTTGCGGAGGGCTGGAGTAGAATGCGTATGCAGTGGGCGGGCTCGGCCCATTCCATTGCTCAGGAGGCATTTTGTGGCGAAAGACACTATAGGTTTTGGATTGATAGGATTGGGTGAGATTGCGTACAAATCCACCGGCAAGCTTCTGCAGCGGACCGAGAAGGCCAAGGCTGTCGCCGGTGTGGATCCGGTGCCGCACGTCGTCGAGTCGTATGAGGATGAGTACGGCATTCCGTGCTCGACCGAGCTCGATGACGTGTTGGAGAACCCGGACGTCGATGCGGTGGTCGTCTCCACGCCGCACTATCTGCACGTCCCCCTGGGGATTGAGGCCGCGAAGGCCGGCAAGCACGTGATTGTGGAGAAGCCCATGGCGACCACCCTGGAGGATGCGGACGCCCTGATTCAGACCTGCAAGGACGAGGGCGTGCTCTGCTCCGCCAAGGAGGCCGGGGTGCACTACCAGCCCTCGACCATCAAGGCCCGCGAGCTCATCGCCCAAGGGGCCATCGGGGACGTGATGGCCGTTTACGTGGTCGGGGCTGCCAATAAGCCCGACAGCTATTGGACCGGCGGGTATACCAACCGCGTCCAGACCACCTGGCGGAAGTTCAAGGAGAAGGCGGGTGGTGGCATTTTGATCATGAACTATATCTACGACATCTACCGGATGCGGAATGTCACCGGGCTCGAGGTGGTCCGGGTCTTTTCGGAGTACGACACGTACCGCACGCCGGTTGAGGTCGAGGACTTTATCACCGTCTCGTTCCGTTTCTCCAACGGGGCGTTGGGGAACCTGATGGCCTCGTCGTGTGCGACGGGTGCGTCCAAGGACGGCACGCGCGGCGCCCGCACGGAGGGTAATCGCATCTACGGCACCGAGGGGCAGATTGTCTTTGCCGGCAGCGAGCTTCTGGTCTACACCGAGAACGAGGTGCCTGATTTGAAGGCGGGGGAGTGGAACAAACTGGAGCTGCCGCAGGGTGATTCGTACGTGACCTTTTTCGACCGTTTTTCTGAGGCCATCCTCAACGGCGAGACGGTCGCCCCCATTCCCGCCGAGGAGGGACGGCGCGACCTGGCGGTCATCCTCGGGGCCTATGAGTCCGGTCGCACCAACACACCGGTCTATCTGGAATAGACGTTGCGTGGGGCATGTGATCGGGTGAAAAACGGCGGCCCATCACCATAGGGCCGCCGATTCTCTCACAGCGTGGCGAATGTGGTTTCCTCATTGGAAGGGAGCAGAGCAATGAAATTAGGATTCATGAGTTCAGTATGTCCGGATCAGACGCTCGCGGAGCTTATTGAGACGGGCAAGAGGTATGGGTACGCCGGCATCGAGTTCCGGCCCGAGTGGGATCACGGGCATGGGATCGAGTTGGATGCGTCGGCCTCGGAGCGGAAAGCGGCGGCGAAGATCCTGAGCGAGAGCCCGCTGGAGGGGGTTGCCCTCTCACCCGGTACCCGCTTCAATCAGGCGGATAAGGCGGAACGGGACGCCGAGCTGGAGAAGCTCTATCGTTACATCGACCTCGCGGCCGAGGTCGGGATCCCCTATATGCGCGTCTTTGGCGATCCGCTGCCCATGACCGGCAACGGCGCGCGGGCGCGGCAGTATCAGGTGCTGGCGGACTATTACGGGCGGGCCGCCGAGCGGGCCGGGGCCGCCGGTGTGACCCTGGCGATCGAGACCCACATGAACTTCCGGGGTGTCGACGCCGGCGAGGTGATGTTCCGGGCCGCGTATCCCCCTGCGCTGCGGGTTAACTGGCACCTGGGGCACTGCCTCCGCCACGGTGAGGCCGTGGATGAGGCGTACCGCCACGTCAAGGGGCGGGTGGTCCACGTGCACTTCAGCCTCTCGGACGACGAGGTGCGGAATCAGGCCCAGGAGCGGCAGGTAGCGCTCCTCAGGGACGATGGCTACGAAGGCTACTTCTCGATCGAGGTCATCAACCCGGACGATCCGATCGCCGTCCTGGAGCAGCATGCGGCGATGTGGGTGGATCTCAAGGAGCGGCTCGGCTTCTAGCCCGTTCCGCCTCCGCAAGGAACGCGGTATCTTCGTCACCAGGGGAGCGTCGTTTGTCCCAAACGCTTCAAGGGATCCGTAGCGCTCCTAGGCAATTCATAAAGCTCTGAGGGGATTTGTAATCCCCGGTTTTAGGGAGTGCAGTCTCTTGGTCTGAAGTCCGGAGATTGCAAATCTCCTCCGAGCAACCGGAAGAGACGCTCCCTCCGCATGCTCTGAGGGGATTTGTAATCCCCGACGCCGGCGCATAAGCCCGGAAACATCGACAGCGAGCGTGAGTTGCATCCGGGCGCTTTCTGTAGTAGAGTGGGCGGTGAAGGTAGGCGCCGACGCCTACCTTCATCCCGCAAGCGCGACGCATCACACACCTGGGTTGGAGATACGAAGTCGTTCCCGAACGCTTTCTTACAGATCCGGACGTAGATAACTAAACATTTCCAAGATGCCTATGGAAACGCAGAATCTCTTTAGTTATTCATGACCAGATCCATAAACGAAAGGAGTATCGATGCTTCGGTATATATTTAGGCGGTTTCTTCTGATGATTCCAACGCTCGTGGTGGTTGCCTCGGTCACCTTTTTTACGATCGAGCTACCCCCCGGTGATTGGTTGTCCACGCATATCGCGGGACTTGAGTTGGCCGGTGAGACGGTGACCGAGGCAGAGATTGCGTCGCTGGAGCGCCGCTACGGGCTCGGGCAGCCGGTCTACACACGGTTTTTCAAATGGATCACGAATATTCTTCTGCGCGGAGACTTCGGCGTCTCCTTTTCCTATAATCGGCCCGTGTCGAGCCTCATCTGGGGGCGCCTGGGTCTGACGTTTGTGCTGTCGCTCAGTTCCCTCCTTATTCACTGGATGATCGCCTTTCCCCTCGGGATCTATTCGGCGGTCCACCAGTATTCCATCGGGGACTACGTCTTCACCACCTTGGCCTTTATCAGCGCGGCCATCCCCCACTTTTTGATCGCCCTGATTTTGATGTATGTGATCTTTGTGGCCACCGGTGAGAGTATGTCCGGTCTCTACTCCCAGGAGTTTGCGCAGGCGCCGTGGAGTTTTGCCAAATTCATCGACCTGATGAAGCATATCGGGCTCGCCCTGGGCATTCTCGGCTTTCTGGGCAGCGCTCATCTGATGCGGGTCATGCGGGCCAATATGCTCGACGAACTCCATAAAGCCTACGTGACCACGGCCCGGGCCAAGGGTCTGCCGGAGCGCCAGGTCATTCTCCGGTATCCCACCCGGGTGGCGATCAATCCCTTTATCAGCACCGTGGGTTGGAGCCTGCCGGCGCTTATCTCCGGCACGACGATCACCTCGATCGTCCTGGGGCTCCCCACCACGGGGCCGCTGCTGCTGGGCGCGCTGCGGGCGCAGGATATGTATCTGGCCGGCAGTTTTCTGCTGATTCTGAGTGTGCTCACCGTGATCGGTACTTTCATCTCGGACGTTATGTTGGCGTGGCTGGATCCGCGCATTCGCTATCAATAGTTCCTAGGAGGAAAAGCAAGATGGCTCGCAAAGAGGAAAACAGAGAGCCCACCACGGCTGAGGACTCCATCTACGTCGCGTCTCAGTGGCAGTTGATGTGGTGGCGCTTCCGGAAACACAAGATGGCCATGATCAGCCTCGTCATTCTGGCGGTCATGTACTTCGTGGCGATATTTGCGGATTTTGTCGCGCCCTACGATACGACCCGCTATTCACCCCGGTACGTCTACGCCCCCCCGATGAGGCTGCGCTTCGTCGATGAGGATGGCTTCCACCTGCGGCCCTTTGTCTACCGTGTGGAGGTGGAACGAGGTGAGTTCCTGGATCTGATCTTCACGCCGGACGAGTCGACCCAATACTGGGTCAAGTTCTTTGTAAAGGGCGATTCCTATAAGGTCTTTGGTCAGAAGTTCGATCTGCACCTGTTCGGCATCGAGGCTGAGGATGAGGATGAGTTGCTCTACCTCCTCGGTGCGGATAAGCTGGGCCGGGACTATTTCTCCCGGGTCATCCACGGGGCTCGGATCTCGCTGTCCATCGGCCTGATCGGGATCGCGATGAGCACCGTCTTCGGTGTCCTGCTGGGAGGGATCTCGGGGTACTACGGAGGGGTTCCCGACCTGATTATCCAGCGGATCATCGAGTTCTTACGGTCCGTGCCTACAATCCCGCTGTGGATGTCCCTGGCGGCGGCCCTGCCTACCGACTGGCCGAATTCGCGGGTCTACTTCGGCATCACCATCATCCTCTCCCTGATCAGTTGGACGGGCCTCGCGCGTGTGACGCGGGGATGGTTCTTGGCGCTCCGGGAGGAGGACTTCGTCATGGCGGCCAGATTGGTGGGCGCCAGTGAGTTCCGGATCATCACCCGCCATATGATCCCGACGTTCGCGAGTTACTTGATTGCCAACCTGACCCTGGCGATTCCGGGGATGATCCTGGGGGAGACGAGTCTGAGCTTCCTGGGTATCGGTCTCACGCCGCCGACGGTGAGTTGGGGGGTGCTGCTCCAGCAGGCCACCAACCTCCGCGTGGTGTCGACGGCTCCCTGGATTATGAGCGCGGCAATCCTTGTGATCATCACGGTGTTGGCCTTCAACTTTGTGGGCGACGGCCTGCGTGACGCGGCCGACCCCTATTCCCGATAGGCGAGAGGTGTCGCGACGATGAATCAAGATCAGATACTCTTGGAAATCAATAATCTTAAGACCTACTTCTTTCTGGACGAGGGGACCGTTCGGGCCGTGGACGGTGTCAGCCTGAAGATCAAGCGCGGCAAGACGCTGGGCGTGGTGGGCGAGAGCGGCTGCGGCAAGAGCGTCACCGCCCGGTCGATTCTGCGGATTGTCGAATCTCCGGGCCGGATTGTGGAGGGGAACATCACCTATCACCGCCAGTTGCGGGAGGGAAATGCCTTCTCGATGGCTGAAGTCGTTCAGCTCACGGAACTCGACCCGCGCGGAAGTGAGATCCGCGCCATCCGGGGTAACGAGATCGCGATGGTCTTCCAGGAACCGATGACGTCCCTCGCCCCCGTCTACACCATCGGCGACCAGATCAAGGAGACCATTCTCCTGCACCAGGATGTGGATGAGGCCGAGGCGCGGGAGAAGACGATTGACATTCTCTCCCGGGTGGGGATGCCGAAACCCAGCCAGACCGTGGGAAGTTATCCCTTTGAGATGAGTGGGGGGATGAGACAGCGCGGGGTCATCGCGATGGCCCTTTCCTGCCATCCCAGCTTGCTCATCGCCGATGAGCCCACCACGGCCCTGGACGTGACCACCGAGGCGCAGATCCTGGATCTGATCCGGGACGTTCAGAGCGATATGGGCATGGCCGTGATGTATATCACGCACGACCTGGGGGTGATCGCGGAGGTGGCGGACGAGGTGGCAGTGATGTACCTTGGCAAGGTCGTGGAGGCGGCCGACGTGGATTCGCTCTATTACGATGCCCGACATCCTTATACCCAGGCTCTGCTGCGATCCATTCCTCGTATTGGTGAAGAGGTGCGAAGATTGGAGGTCATTGAGGGGATGGTGCCGGATCCGTATGCGATCCCGACCGGATGTCCTTTCCATCCCCGCTGCCGCGAGCGTATCGCCGGCCGGTGTGAGGAGGAGACGCCGCCGTGGGTGGAAGTGGAGTCGGATCATTGGGTTAGGTGCCTTCTATACGAAGGAGCAGCATAAGGATGAATACAGCGATGACTAAGGGACCAAATCAGGACGAGTTACTGTTAAGGGTCAATGATCTCAAGAAGCACTTCCCCATTCAGCGGGGCTTCCTGAGACGGACGGTGGGTCACGTCAAGGCGGTGGATGGCATTAACTTCTTCATCAGGCGCGGGGAGACCCTCGGCCTGGTGGGCGAGAGCGGCTGTGGGAAGACCACCACCGGTCGGTGTATCTTGCG
>DAOTTS010000168.1:0-13872 GCA_034437735.1 Anaerolineae bacterium | reverse complement strand
CGTCGTTTCTTGGTAAGGTTCGCATCACCGGAGTTCCCTCCGGTCACTTTTGCTTGCCTAGATAGCTAGCGCAATCAATCTACAGTCAGTTGTTTACCGGAAAGTAAAGATGATACAAAAACCGGAGATTACAAATCTCCTCAGAGCACAAGAGTAGGGCCGTGACCGTTGAAGACACAAGACGTGCGAAGCTAACTCGGGGACTCAGAGAATGAACAACAGGGACCAAGGTGCCATCTCAAGGGGACTGAGACGGACAGGGAGTGATCATAGGGGCGCGAAGACTCGGATCAATCGTCTACCCGCGCTCTGAAAGACATCGGGTTGAGCGACACCTCGCACTCCGGACGCAACCGTGCTAACTCCAGCTCAAGCAGCGTGTTAAGCAAAGTCCGCAGTCCGATGATCGCCGCCAGCAGGAGCATATCCTCCCACGTCGGCGAGATTCCGGTCTTCAAGATGTCCGCCGCCACCTGGAACTCCAGAGCGACGACCATCGTCTGTCCCAAGCTCATCCGAACCTGCGACACACTCTGGCGCCCGTGCTGACCAATACAGCACCGGAAAAACCCGTAGATCGCCCGCACCACGCCCGTGAAGATGACGACCGCACTACAGGCCTCAACGAACGCGATGATGTACTCAAAGATATCAACCAGCACACTGCTAAGCGGTACCGTCAATTTACCCTCACATCCGACGGACCTCGGGCCGGCCCGAACGCGGATGCGTCCGGCCGGCCAGAGCGTCCGTCGACGTTATCAGGTCAAGGATGCACGGCGCTGAAGCGCCGACTACGAACATTCTATTGCGAGTCGTGGCTAGGCGCGAGACTACCCACGGCGGCGCAGGAAGGCGGGGATCTCGAGGTTGTCGCGATCCGCCGTCACCTGGTTGCCGAAGAGGTCCTGTGCCTCGACCTGGCGGTTATTCTGCGCCCGACCGCTGCTGCTGGAGGGAGGCTCGTCGCCCTCGAAGCCCGTGGCGATGACCGTGATGCTGACCTCTTCCTCCAACGACTCGTCGATCACCGCGCCGAAGATCAGGTTGACGTCCGGGTGCGCGGTCTCACGGATGATGGAGGCGGCCTCGTTGACCTCGAAGAGCGTCATGCTCTCGCCGCCGGTGATGTTGAAGAGAATGCCCCGGGCCCCATCGATGGTGATGTCGAGCAGGCGGCTGGAGATGGCCTGCTGCACCGCTTCGACGGCGCGGTTCTCGCCCGTGGCGCGGCCGACCGCCATCAGCGCGGCCCCACCCTCGAGCATAATCGACCGCACGTCGGCGAAGTCCAGATTGATAAGACCGGGTACGGTGATCACCTCGGTGATCCCCTGAATGCCCTGCCGCAGCACATCGTCCGCGACCTTGAACGCCTGTTTGAGGCTGACCCGCTTCTCGGTGATCTCCAAGAGCCGGTCGTTAGGAATGACGATCAGCGTATCGACCACCTGCTTGAGCGCCTCAATACCCTCATCGGCCACGCGGCTCCGTTTGGCCCCCTCGAAGGTGAAAGGACGGGTCACCACGCCGATGGTCAGCGCCTTGACCTCCTCCTTGGAGATCTCCGCAATCACCGGCGCCGCACCGGTGCCGGTCCCGCCACCCATCCCGGCGGTCACGAAGACCATATCAGAGCCCTGAAGCACCTCACGGATCTCATCCTGAGATTCCTCGGCCGCCTTGCGCCCCTCTTCGGGGTTCCCGCCGGACCCCAGGCCCCGGGTGACCGAATCGCCGATCCGGAGCCCCATTGGCGCCTGGGAGAGCATCAGCGCCTGGGCGTCGGTGTTGACCGCGACAAACTCCACGCCCTGCAACCCCTCCGAGATCATCCGGTTGACCGCATTGCTGCCGCCACCGCCAACCCCTATCACACGAATCTGAGCAAAATTCTCCGCCACGTTACTCATCACAAAGCCTCCTTGACACTGGATACTTACACTCCACACCGACCTGCGCGCTATAAGACCTGAATGCCGTTATACCTTGACTTTCTATCCAAACCGACCTCCTTCTCCTTACGCGTCGACCACGGGGCCCTTACGGGAGTAAGTTTTTCAGCCACTCCATCACCGGCTTGAACCACGCGCGGTGGGGAGAACGCCAGCCGCCGCCAGGCTCCCACATGGGCGTCCAGCGCACCAATCCAACTCCAACGGCTGCATCCGGCCCATTCACCTTGTCGGTCAACCCGGAAATCCCGGTGGGGCGTCCGATCTGCACCGGAAGATCGAAGATGCTGCGCGCCAGATCGCGCATACCGGGCAGATGGGCGGTGCCCCCACAGAGCACGACGCCCGCCGGCAGCAAACCGTCATATCCCGACCGCTTGATATCCTGCTGAACCGCCTCCAGGATCTCCTCACAGCGGGCCTGAATGATCTCCGCCAGCTTCCAACGGGGCACGGTGACCGGGCTGCCCTCCCCGTAGGGGCTGACCGAGAACCGCTCGTCCTCCGCCACCTGGTTGGCGACGCAATGGCCGTGGCGGAGTTTGACCTGCTCGGCAGAGCGGGAGGGCAGGCGCAGGCCGATGGCGATATCGTTGGTGAGATATTCCCCACCCAACGCCAGGGACTTGGTATGCCACACGGTGCCTTCGATGAAAATCGCCAGATCGGTGGTGCCCTCCCCGATGTCGACGAGCAAGACGCCCATATCCTTCTCGTTATCCGCGAGGACCGCCTTCCCGGCCGCCAGACTCGTCAGGACCAGCTCGCTGATGTCAATGCCGGCCGCCGACACACACTTGCGCAGGTTCTGAATAGCGGTCGTCGCTCCCATCACCACGTGGGCCTCGACCTCGAGCCTGAAGCCATGCATCCCCAGCGGATCCTGGACGCCCTCCTGACCGTCGACGGTATAGCTGCGGGGCACAATATGGATCAACTCACGGTTCTGGGGGAGCACGATCGCGCCGGCCGCCTCCAGGACCCGGTCCACGTCGTCAATCGTAATCCCCCGATCGCGGCGCGAGACCCCGACGACGCCGGTGCTGTTACGAGACGTGATGTGCGCACCGGTAATGCCCACGTATCCCCGCTCGATCTGATACCCAGAGCTCTGCTCGGCGAGATCGACGGCCTCGGCAATGGCTGCGGTGGCCTGCGCCACGTTGACCACCACGCCCTTTTTGATCCCCCGCGCCTGAGCCCGCCCCACGCCGACGATACGCAGTTCCTCCTCGTCGTCGATCTCTCCCACCAATACTCGAATCGTATGAGATCCTACATCAATGCCCACTACGGATCTTTCCACGTATACCTCCCTCTACCAGGAACGCTCCATCGCATACGTCACGCCGTCCGGAAAACGCGCGTCGATCACACTCGGTGTTATCCCCCGGCTGTCCAGATGCGAACAGAGTGACTGGTAAACCTCCCACCGGGGCCGCATCTCCGCACCCACGCCGAACGCGACCCTACGCCCCGCCCCATCCGTCCATATCAGACCCCTCTGAGGACTATACTCCAAATCATCCGAGGGTAAACCCAGCTCCAGCAGCGCAGCGACGCCCTGTAAGACCGGGAGCCGCGCCTCGGCATCCTCGACCGGGGGCATGGGTCCCCGGACGACCGGCAGGTCGGCACGCGCGCCATAAGCAGGGAAGATCACGCCGTCCCCATCCACCCAATACGTCGACGCACCGGATATCCAGATGAGCCTCGGTGTGCGTTCGTCGGCGTGAAAATCGCAGGAGGCCGGGAAGACCCGGCACTGAATCTGCACCTCGCGCAGTTGAGGACACGCCTCCGCGATGGCCTCCTCGGATCGTTTCGGACGGAGTCTGAAACGATGCCAGCCGAGCATATCCGACTCCAGAATGACCTCTTTCTTCAACTCGAAGGTCGAGACGCCGTGAACGTGCATATCCTCGACCATCAGGTACCACGGATCCCCCAGCCAGACCCAGAAGCCCGCTGCGGCAAACACGATGAGGACAGCCACGGTCGTCCAAGGGATGCGGATGGGTTTTCGCGGCGCACGCAGATGACGCGCCTGCGTCTGCGCCCCCAAGAGCGCCGCCGTACGATGATACTGTTTCTTCTTAGCCATCCTACCCCCTTACTCCCGCCTCGACATCGTCCCGCTGAGTACTACCCGCCGCCTAGGGCCGAAAGACCCGTTCCGAGCGGCTGTTCTCCTTGTGACGATCGAGTGCCAGATCGACGAGCCAATCCAGAAGCCGCCCATACGGCACACCGGACGCCTCCCACAGCTTGGGATACATACTGATTGAGGTAAAACCCGGAATAGTGTTCACCTCATTGACGTAGATCCGATCGTTCTCCCCATTCATCAGAAAATCCACCCGGGCCATCCCGGCGCCGTCAATCGCCCGATAGGTCTCGACCGCCAGGGCCTGAATCATCTCAATCATCTCCTCGTCGAGGGGCGCCGGAATCAACAACCCGGACGCGTTCTCCCCCGTATCGAGGTATTTGGCGGCGTAATCGTAGAACTCCCGGCTGGGCACGACCTCCCCCGGCACCGAAGCACTGGGTTCCTCATTGCCCAGGACACTCACCTCAATCTCCCGCGCCTCGGGCACGGCCCACTCCACCAGGATACGGCGGTCGTACTGCGCCGCCTCCTCCACGCCCCGCCGCAGGGACGCACGATCCGTACACTTGGAGACCCCGACGCTCGATCCGAGATTCGCCGGTTTGGTAAAAACCGGAAACCCCAGCCGCTCCACCACGCGATCCAGCCACACGTCAGGCTCCGCCTCCCAGGCCCGGCGCGTCATCCAGACGTAGTCGGGCGTGGGCAGATCGTGGGATTGGATGACGTCCTTGAACGCGATCTTGTCCATCGCCAGCGCGGAACACAACACCCCCGCCCCCACGTAGGGCACGCCGGACAGATCCAACAGTCCCTGAACCGTGCCGTCCTCCCCAAACGTGCCGTGCAGCACAGGGAAGACGACGTCCACGCGGGAGAGCGCCGCGAGCTTGCGCTCGTCCGATCCCCGCTGCGACGCCCACAGGCCCTTCTCCGACGGATCGGCAAACATGGCCGCCGGACGGGTCCCGCTGAAATCCTCCTCCGCCAACGCCCGCATCGGATCCGCGCCCACGATCCAGGCACCCTCGCGGGTGATCCCCACCGGGATAATCTCGTATTTATCAGGGTCGAGCGCCGACATGACCGAACTGGCCGAGGCCAGACTGACCTCGTGCTCGCCGGAACGCCCACCGAAGAGTACTGCAATTTTGAGTCTTGACATAGACTAAGCGTTATCCTTTTTTAAATGCCACCTTGACATGCGGGCAGGATGCCCGCGATCCGTAACCACGTTAGCGGGGCTCCTCGGGAAGGATCTCAATCTCCGGCTCCAACCACACCTCGAATTCCCGCGAGACCGTCTCCTGCACGTGCGCGAGGAGCGCCCGAAAATCGGCGGCAGACCCATCGCCCCGATTGATAAGAAAATTCGCGTGATGGGTCGAGACGGCGATCCCACCCCGGCGCACCCCTTTCAGTCCGGCCGCCTCGATCAGACGGCCCGCATAGTCCCCCTCTGGATTCTTGAACGTCGACCCCAACGTCAGGCCCGGCGGCTGCGTGCGCTGCCGGCGCGCCGTGTACTCGGACGCCTTGGCCGCCAGATGCGCAGGATCCCTCGGTTTGAGCTGAAAGACGGCGTCCACAACGAGCCACCCCGTCCCCGCGCCCTTGAGCTTGCTGCACCGGTACCGGAAATCGAACCAATCGGCAGGCACCCACCGCACCTCACCCTCGGGATCCATGATCTCGGCCGAACGCAACGTCCCGGCGATCTCCCCGCCAAACGCACCGGCGTTGTTGACGACCGCACCCCCGATCGTGCCCGGGAGCCCAACCGCCCACGTCAACCCGCCCCAACCCCGGCGCACAGCCTCCCGGGCCACCTTCACCACAATCGCACCGGACTCGGCGTGCACGCGATGCAGATCCTCATCAAACGCGACGTGCCGGGCCTGATTGAGAATTACCACCCCCCGCAATCCGGAATCCGGGAGCAGGATGTTGGTCAATCCCCCGTAGATGCGCCAGGGAACGCCAGCCGCCGTCACAAGCCGGATGGCCTGGATCACCTCGTCCCGGCTCCGAGGCACAAGAAGCAGATCCGCAGGGCCACCGACCCCCGCCCGTGAACGGGAAGCCAGGGGTTCGTCGAGCATCGCGGCACCGGAAAACGCGTCCGCGACCTCCGCGAGCTTCAACCGGGGTTCAACTGCCAACCCAATCCCCACCTTGCTTCGCTTTCGCTTCATGCTTGATCCGCTCAAGGCGGTCCTTGATCACCATCGAGGCCTGGGACGATGCCTGGAACGATGCCTTGCACGCCTGACGTCTCTCCTGGATCACACGTAAGCGCTTAAGATGCTGCTTCAAACGGGTCATCCGCGAGCCGCTCCCTTCTCCTGAGCGTCCAACCGCTCCACCAGTCTTTCTCCCGCAAGGGTCTCATTGCCGGCCCCTAACATCAGAACTACGTCCCCATCCCGGACGGACGCCGCAAGATGCGCGACGACCGCATCGAGCGTTTCACCGGCCCAGACCGAGTCGTGCACCATCTGACCGGCCAACAGCTCCGACGTCAGCGAGCCGTCGTCCGGCTCCCGCGCCGCATAGATCGGCATGATAACCACCGCATCCGCGCCGGCAAACGCGCACATAAAGTCGTCCTTCAGCGCCCGAATACGGCTGAACGTATGCGGCTCCCAGACGGCGACCAATCGTCGATCCCCGTACCGGTCCCGAGCGGCCTCGAGAACCCCCCGAATCTGCGTCGGGTGGTGGGCGTAGTCGTCCACAACCGTCACCCCGCCGACCTCGCCGAGGACCTCGAAGCGCCGGGCCGTGCCCTGAAACTGCTCCAGGGCCGCGCGGGCGACCGACCAATCGACCCCCAGATCCGAGGCGACGGTCAGCGCGGCCAACGCATTGACCGCGTTGAAGCTCCCAGGCACCTGGAGTGAGACCGTCCCCATCACCTCACCGCGATAGACGGCATCAAACCGGATGCCGCCCTGCCCGTTCGGTTCGATGTCACGAGCGCGCCAGACGTAGTCCTCGTTGGCATCCCGCCCGTAAAACATCACCCGCCCGCCGGAGGCGTGCCGGGAAACCGCCAGGGCGTGGGCGATCTCGTCGTCCCCGCAGGCCACGACCAGACCATCGGACGTCACCTGGTCGACGAAATTGCCGAAGGCAAAGCGCACGTGCCGGAGCGCCGGATAGCAGTCGGGATGATCGAACTCGACGTTGGTGACCACCGCGATGCTCGGCTCAAGCGCCAAAAAGGTCTGGCGATATTCGTCGGCCTCAATCACAAAATAAGGGCCCTGGCCCGCGCCTGCGTTTGTGTCCAAATTCGTCATCACCCCACCGACAATATAGGTGGGGTCGAGATCGGCCGCCAGCATGATCTGGGTGATCATCGCGGTCACCGTCGTCTTCCCGTGGGCGCCGGCGACGGCGATCACCTGGTACCCCTCGGTCAACGGGCCCAAGAACTCAGGCCGGCGCGTCACGGGGATATCCTGCGCGCGCGCCTCAGCAAGCTCAACGTTATCCTCCGGCACGGCGGAGGAGGCCAATACCAGATCGGCCTTCCGAACGTGCTCAGGCGCGTGCCCGATCGCAACGTCGATGCCCTCGGCCTGCAACGCCTCGGTCAGCGCGGAGGCCCGGCGATCGGATCCCTGGACCGCGATCCCCCAGCCGTGGAGCACCCGGGCGATCGCCGACATCCCGGCGCCGCCGATGCCCACAATATGAACGCGCTCAATCCCGGCAAGATTCCTCAATGATTCCTCCCTCTACACAAAGACGATGAGCACAAACGCAAAGGAAACCGCAACGGCGATAAACAAGACCACCTGACCCTCGGCCTCGAGCCAAGCTGCGGGAAGATAGTCGATCATATTCCGCACGGCCTCCGAGTGCGGGCCGGTAATCCCCCAGATGTTATACCCCAGCTCGTGCAGAAACCCCCAGAAATAGCCGGTGATCAGATATCCGTTGATCGCGCCCAAAAAGATCCCCAACAGCGTATCCTGGAGCTTCTCCTTCCGGGCCCGAGATCCCAGCTTGGCCGAAAGCGCCGTCGTCGCATAGCCGGCGGAGACCAACGCTCCAAAGATGGCGACGCGCAGGAAAAACCAGGCTCTAGGTTCGGACGTCTGCATCGAACTCAGGGACACTTTGAGCACCGGCACATACAGCAGGCTGACGAACTCGATAAATCGAGCCAAGACGACGCTAAACGTCACCAGCAGTTCCTTGGCCCAGCCGCGCAGTGCCCCGACGATCGCGAAAAAGATCACAAAACCAAAAAACACCGTGCTAAGAGGTACCACCGCGACCTCCTTTGTGTGTCAGGTCGAGCAGGTGCTCCGCGACCCGCCGTGCAGCGTCCGGTCGGGCCAACGAGCGGGACGCCTCACGCATCGCGGCCAATCGCGCCCCCTCCTCAAAGAGCCGCCGCACCCTCGGGACCATCTGAGCTTCGAGATCCGCATCCTCAACCATCACTGCCGCCCCCCGATCCACCAACCACCGGGCATTGATTTTCTGATAGCGCCACGCATAGGGGTAAGGAACCAAGATCGCGGGAAGCCCAAAATAGGGAAACTCCCCCAACGTCCCCGCTCCCGATCGTGAAACGACCAGGTCGGCTGCTGCCAATGCGGCCCCCATCCGATCGTGCAAATACGCATAGGCCCGGTAGCGTGCTCGGGTCGCCTCCGGCAGATTTTGCCGGGCGGTCTCAACCTCGGGCCAATCGAGCGTTCCGGTGATGTGGACAATCGTCGCCACCTCGGCTAACGCCTCCACGTTGGCCAACAGCGCCCGATTGATCGAGCGCGCGCCCCGGCTGCCGCCAAACACAAGCAGCACCCGCGCATCCGGCGGCAGATCCAGGGCCTCGCGGCCCTTCCGGCGGTTCCACTTCGTCACCCGAGCCCCCAGCGGATATCCGGTCACGACCGCCTTGTCCCCAGCGAAGAACGAGGTCGAATCCTCCACCGCCGTCGCCACTCGCTGGGCCATACTCCCCACAAACCGGACCGACTGGGCCGGCTCCACGTCAGGCAGGAAGACCATCAACGGCACCCTGCGCCATCGCGCAGCGAGCGCGACCGGTCCACTCACGTATCCCCCGGTCGTCAGAATCGCCGAGGGGCGCTCCCGCTTCAGGTGGCGTCGTGCGACCAACGCCGCCCGCGCAAGATCCCAGCCGTTGCGGACCGCGTTGAGCAGCCGGATGCCGTGCAGTCCGCCGCCGGGCAGCCCGATAAACGCGATGTCGTGCCGGGCGACCAATTCGGCCTCCATCCCATCCTCGGTGCCGACCCATGTCAACTCGGTCTCAGGCGCGATAGCCTGTAAGGCCTGTGCGGCGGACAAGGCGGGATAGACGTGCCCGCCCGTTCCGCCACCAACGATCCAGAGCCTCATCAAATTCTCCCTTGGGACGCCCCCGCGAGACTCCCAGGAGCAACCCCATACCGCTCAACGTCACCGCCATCTGCGTGCCCCCGTAGCTGAAAAAGGGCAGCGCCGTCCCGGTGAACGGGACCAATCCCACCATCACCAGCATATTCAACATCGCCTCGACCACAATCATCGTCGTGACCCCAAACGCAACCAACGATCCGAAGGGGTCCGACGTGCTCAAGGCGACCCGGTAGCCGCGATAGGCCAACAGCCCAAAGAGGCCGATCACCAACAGGCAGCCGACCAATCCCCCCTCCTCGCCGACCACGGCAAAGATACTATCCGTATGGGGATAGGGGAGATACCCAAATTTAAGACGGCCCTCGCCAAACCCGGAGCCGAATAACCCGCCCTCACCAATCGCCAACATCGCCATCCGTAGATGATGGCCGGCCTGCGCGGGATCGCGCAGGGAAGCCACGTAATTGATCAGGCGATGGCGCTCATAGTCCGCCTGCCAAATCAGGAAGCCGGAGACACTGCCTCCGATCAACGAAACGAGAAAGATCTGAATGGGATCCCCACCGGCGAAGAAAAACATCGCCAGGCCGGTAGCGACAATCAACGCGGCCGTGCTGAGGTCCGGCTGCAGCACGACCAGCCCGGCGGCGACCCCCAGGATGATCCCAAAGGGAAACATCCCATAGGAAAACCGGTTGAGCTGATCGCCCCGGGACGTCAACCAGGTTGCGATATAGATGACGGCGACCAGCCGCCCGAGCACACCGGGCTGGACGGAATCCCGATAGAGCGCACGGACGACCCCCCGCTGCGGTCGTCCGATGGCAAAGACTAAGGCTAACAATAACAGGTTCGCCGCCATCATCAACAGCGCCGTTCTCTGCCAAACCGTATAGGGGACAAGATACATGACAAGCATCGCGACGAGACTCACGCCGATCCAGATAAGCTGCCGGCCGAAAAAGTTCTCATCGTACTTCAAATCGATCCAAAAGGTGGCGCTGTAAAGCACGATCAAGCCACAGGCCAGGAGCGCAACCACCGTCGCGAGCAGAGCCTGATCGACACCCCCGTTCTGACGTCTCTTTTTTCGCTTGCGCTTTGTGCGTTTTGACATCGTCGCTTGCTTCCCCTCTTCGCCTACGCTAACTGACGGACCATCGTCCTGAAATGCTCGCCGCGTTCTGCAAAATCCCGATACGCATCAAAGCTCGTACCGCCGGGTGAGAGCAGTACGACGTCCCCGGGTTCCGCAAGATCTGCGGCCCGCTGCACCGCCGAGGCTAACGTCCCCGCGTCCACGATCCTTTCCAGCGTTGAAGAGCCAGCGGCTTCCTGAGCCTCACGGACCCTGGACGCGATAAGCAGCGCGGCCTCCCCAAACAGGATCAGCACGCGAACCCGCGCAAGGGCCAGCCGGGCAAACGCATCCCACGGCAGGTCCTTATCCCGCCCCCCCGCCAGGAGCACAATCGGCGCCTCAAACGCGTTCAACGCAGCGATCACGCGCTCCGGTGCGGTCGCGATCGAATCGTTGACCCAGAGCACGCCCTCCCGCTCCCGCACCTCCGCCAGCCGGTGGTCCACGCCGGTGAACGCGTGGATAACCGATCGCATCCCATCCACCGACGCGCCGGCGGCATCCGCCAGGGTAACGGCAGCCAGGACGTTGAGGACGTTGTGAAAGCCCCGCAGGTTGATCTCGTCACGCGTGCAGACCTCGACCTGACGTCCCTTCCGGTTGAGCACCACCGTCTCCCCGACCAGGGACGCCCCGGAGGCTACCGGCTCCGACCCGCTGAAGTACCGCACGCCGGCCAGGGTCGCCCGCGAGAGACTGCGGGCATTGGGCTCGTCGTAGCCCAGGACGGCGATATCCCCAGGCCGCTGATAGGCCACAATGTTGCGCTTGGCCGCAAAATATGCTGCCATCGTGCCGTGGCGGTCGAGGTGATTCGGGGTGATGTTGAGCACCCCGGCAATGTGAGGGCTGCACGTCACAAGCTCCAACTGGAAACTGGAAAGTTCCACCACCACGCGGTCGGTCGGCTCCATCCGCTCGACGTCATCGATCAACGGGTTGCCGATATTGCCCCCCACCCACGTCCGGTAGCCGGAAGCGGCCAACATCTTTCCGACGAGGGTCGTCGTCGTGGTCTTGCCGGCCGACCCCGTAATCCCCACGACCTCCGCCGGGCACCGCTGCATCAAGACCTGGGCGTCACTGCTCAGACGGATACCCCGGCGCAGCGCTTCCCTGACAATCGGGATCCCGAGCGGAATGCCGCCGCTGAGACACAGGAGATCGCACGCGTCCAACAGACTCAGAGGATGCTCGCCCAACACATACTCGATCTCAAACGCCCGCAGGTCGTCCATCACAGACTGGAGTTCAGATCCGCTGCGGAGATCCGAGACGATCACCCGAGCCCCCTGGGAGGCAAAATAACGGGCCAGCGCCGTACCCTGGCGCGCCAATCCCAGAATGACCACTGTGTCGACGTTTTGATGGATCACGTGTCACCGTCCTCACGCAGGGCTTCCACGATCTCGTCCATGCCGACGGCCCGCGATCCCTTCACCAGGACCACGTCCCCGGCCCTCATCCTTCGGTGGAGAATCTCAATCGCCCGCTCGCCGTCAGGCGCGAAGTGGATGTGCGCCGGATCGAGACCGCACTGGCGCGCACCTTCGCCGATGAGGGTCCCCAACTGCCCCACGGCGACCAACACATCCACAACGTCGGCGGCCCGGCATCCCACCTCATCGTGCCCGGCCTCCTCATAATCGCCGAGCTCCAGCATATCCCCCAGCACGGCGACCTTACGCCCGTGCAGGTCGTCGAGCAGTTCGAGCGCTGCGATCGCCGAGGGCGGGCTCGAGTTATACGTATCGTCGAGGATCAGCACGTCATTGGGCCCTGAGACCGTCACGAGTCGCAACTGCTCGCCCGGCGCGCTCAGCCCCTCGACGATGTCCGGCCAGTCGAGACCTTCATTGCACGCGATGGCAGCGGCCCGCAGCATCGTGTAGACGTTATGCCGCCCCAGAAGCGGGGCCTCGACCTGCCAGGTCGCGCCCTGATGATGAAAGCGCGCCTGGATACCCTCCAGCCCCAGGCTCTGGACCTCATCGGCCCACAAATCGGCCTCCGGCGAGAGACCATAGAAGAAGGGACGAGCCTGCGTATGTTCGGCCATCGCGCGGACGCGATCGTCATCGTAGTTCAAAATCGCCAACCCCTCGGGAGCTTGAGGCAATATCTCGACGAGCTCACGCTTTCCTCGGGTGATCGCCGCCAGGTCGCCCGCGCGCTCAGCGTGGACGGGCTCGACGTTGGTCACCACCCCGACGTGGGGCTTAGCGATGCCGGCAAGAAAACGGATGTCCCCCGGCACATACATCCCCATCTCAAGCACCAACCGCTCGCACGCCTCATCGGCGGTCAGCAGGGTCAAGGGGAGACCGATCTCATTGTTGAACGATCCCGGATTTCGAAGCACGTGGTACGACCGCGCCAGCAGCCGGGCGGTCACCTCCTTGGTCGTCGTCTTGCCGACGCTCCCGGTGATGCCGATCACACGCACGTCGAGCTGCCTGCGCCACCACCGGGCCGCATCCTGCAGCGCTGTGAGCACGTCCGGGACCCGAATCAGGAGGGGCGTGGATAAGAGCGCGTTCGCCGTCTCTCGATCGGTGACGTCAACCCAGTCCGCGTCAACGGGGACGTCGCGCTCAACGACCGCGGCAACCGCGCCACCCTCGAAGGCGTCGGCCACGTAATCGTGACCATCCACGTGCTCACCCTCAAACGCGAAGAAGAGACTGCCCGACTGCGCATTGCGGGAGTCAATAATAGGGTGAACCGGCATCTCCAATCCAGGCAAATGCCAGCCGCTCAATCCTTCTATCAGATCCGTAAGCCGAAACTGCTTGATCATCCAATACCAAGCCTCTACTCTAGCGGTACATCAACAGGTGGAATTCCCAACAGCCGGAACACTCGGGCCGCGACCGTCCCGAAGACCGGAGCGGCGGTCGTCGTCCCCCAACGAATCTCCGGGCTGACCTGAGGCTTCTCAAGCTTGACCAGGATCAATACCTTCGGATCGGGCATCGGCCCAAAGCCCACAAACGAGGTAGTCACTTCCTCCAAGTCGTAGCCGCCGGTCACCGGGATCTGGGCGGTGCCGGTCTTGCCGGCAATCGGATATCCGGGGACCTGTGCGGCCTCAACCTGATGGTCGACGACGTGCTGCATCATCGCCGCCACCGTATTCGCCGTCTCCGCAGAGATCGGTCGCTTCATCTCCCGGATGGAGGCCGGAACCACCCGACCATCCGCGTACCGCCGCTCCGCCACGACGTACGGGTACATCATCACCCCATCATTCGCGATCGAGGATATGGCCACGG
>DAOTTS010000167.1:0-11960 GCA_034437735.1 Anaerolineae bacterium | reverse complement strand
GGCGCTGAACTTGATGTAGGCTCAATCAGACGTGACGGACGCGGTGCGGGGCAACCCGTACCGCGTTCGTGTTAGTTGTATCTGTTTAGTCTTCTGAGGTGCAACGCACTTTTACGCCTGGCAAATAGGTACGGTATGCACTAAGTGTAGGTTATGGACTCAATTTAAGTGCGTTGCACCTGACCGGCTCACAGAACTAAAAGATTACCGTTAGTTAAGGGAGTTTATGCCCGCCAACCCACCCGTTGCCCTGACATTGATGGGCGTGCCCATCCACCGGGTCACCGTCGCATCCACCGTCGATCTCATCGCCGGTTGGATCGCGCGCGGTGGCGCGCACCAGATTGCCACAGTCAACCCCGAATTTCTAATGAAAGCCCGGCGCAACCGCCGGTTCCGGACGGCCCTCCAGCGGGTCGATCTCTGCATCCCGGACGGCATCGGCGTGCTCTGGGCCGCGCGGGCGCGGGGGCATCCGCTCCCCGAGCGGGTGCCCGGCTCCGATCTCGTGCCGCACCTATCCGCCGAGGCGGCCCAACGGGGGTGGCGCGTCTTCTACCTGGGCGCAGCGCCTGGGGTGGCCGAGCGGACGGCCGCCATCCTCCAAGCGCAGCACCCGGACCTGCAGGTCGCCGGATGCTACGCCGGATCGCCGGATCCGTCTGAGGCTGAGGCCATCGTCGCGCGCGTCCGCGCCTCGCAGCCCGACATGCTCTTCGTCGCCTACGGCGCTCCCAAGCAGGACCTCTGGCTGGATGCTCACCTCGCCGAGACCAGCGCCGCCGTCGGGATGGGCGTCGGCGGATCGTTCGACTTCATCGCGGGCGTGACCCAGCGCGCCCCCTGCTGGATTCAGCGGCTGGGGTTGGAATGGCTCCACCGCCTGGTCCAGGAGCCGTGGCGCTGGCGCCGGCAGTTGACGCTGCCCCACTTCGTGCTCCTCGTCCTCCTCGGGATGGACGCGCCCACACGCTGAAGCACCCTCTCCATCTCATGGCTCGCGAGGATTTGTAATCCGAGCAGGCCGCGTAAGCGGGTATATGCGCGGAAGACCGGGGATGGCACATCCCCTCGGAGCATTGGGGTATGCACACGCTCGCGAGGATTTGTAATCCGAGCAGCCAGCGCATACATCCATCTCCAGCAACGCCTAGGTGTCATATGTCCCAAACGTACATCCCCTCCGAGCATTAAGAAAGCAGCGCCAGTCCCCGGCACTGTGGCTGACACCCCATTCGTGTATTCGTTTCCCCATTCGTGGTCGGCCCGTGCGACACCCTTATCGTCCCTCGTCCCCGTCCAGCTCGAAGGCGTGGCGGATGGCGTCGCTGCCGAATCGGTCCCGGACCTGGTCGAGGGCCTGTTGGAGATGGCGCCCCTTCTCGTCGCGGGTCTCCCAGAGGCTCAGCTGCCGGTGGGGCTCGCCCAGGTTGGTGACGCCGACGCCGATCAGGCGCACCGGCTTGCCCCGCGTCCACGTGGCCTCGAGGAGGGCCTCGGCCTCGCGGCGGATCACGTCGTCCTGCGCGGTCGGCTGCGCCAGGGTCACCTGCCGCGTCAGCGTGGTGAAGTCCGACCACCGGAGTTTGATCTTGACGGTGCTCCCGGCCAGGTCGGCGTCCCGGAGGCGGCGTCCCACGTCCTCCGACAGACGGCAGAGGGTACGGTGCAGGCTCAGTGCGTCGGTGACGTCGTGGGCGAAGGTGGTCTCCCGGCTGATGGATTTGACCTCGTGCTCGGTCTGCACCGGACGCTCGTCGATCCCCCGCGCCCGCCGGGCGAGCGCCCGTCCGTGCTTGCCGAACCGGCGGGTCAGATCCCGTTCGGGCCAAGCCGCCAGGTCGCCGATGGTCGCGATCCCCAGGTCGGCCAACGAGGCTGCGGTTTTCGGCCCGACGCCCCAGAGCTCGGTGACGGGCAGCGGGGCGAGGAAGGCCGCCTCGTATCCCGGCGGCACGACCTTGATGGCCCGGGGCGGGCCGCTGGTCGACCGCGCGGCCGAGGCTTTGCCAATGTTGTTGGCGATCTTCGCGACCAGCTTATTCGTCGCAACGCCGAGGGAGCAGGGCAGGCTCAGCGCGTCCCAGATCGTCGCCTGAAGCTCCCGGGCGATCTCAATGGCGGGCGGGCGGAGGTCCGACACGTCGACGAACGCCTCGTCGATGGAGAGGGTCTCGACCAGGTGGCTGAGGTTGTAGAGGTGGGCCATGACCTTCTTTGACACCTCGCCGTAGGCGTGATGCCGGCCCGGCACGATGATCAGATCGGGGCAGAGCTGCACGGCCCGCGCCATCGGCATGGCCGAGTGGACGCCGAACTTGCGGGCCGGATAGGAGCAGGAAGCCACCACGCCCCGGGCGTCAGGGCTCCCCCCCACGGCAAAGGGTTTGCCGTGCAGGGAGGGGTCGCGCTGGGCCTCCACGGCGCAGAAGAAGGCGTCCAGATCGAGATGGATGATGGTGCGGGTCATAGCATCACCGCTTCCGGCGTTCGGTCCGGTAGACCGCAGCGATGGTTACGCGACGTTGAGATCGACTACCAAGAACTGCACGTCGACGTGCACCCGCCGTTCGGCTTGCTCGTAGTCCGGCGTCCGCGTTTCGTAGGGGGCTAGGATGTACTGCTGGTTGTAGCCGAAGTCGTTGGCGTCGGTGACCAAGGCCTGCCCGGTCACCCGGACGCCGGCGTCGGGCGGTACGTGGATGTCCACCTCGCCGACAAATCCGTGCACGCTGATTTGGGTCTCGCCCGGGGGAATGTCGGCCTCCCGCATGTCGAGCGTGGAATCGCCGACGAAGAACCAGATCTCCTCATTGGTGACCTGCCACGTGCCGCGCCGGTGGACGCCGTCCAGGAGCCGCCACGTCGCGCGCCTGGTGGAGGGCACAAGCCGGGGGCGAACGACGAGCCAGACGCCGATCAGAATCAGGGCGGTGGGCCAGAGGTAGGGCCAGATGGGCGTGTTGGTCAGGTTGGCAACGAGCAGGAGCACACCGATCAGGATGATGCCGATGGCGACGTAGGTCTCTGTTTTGGGTTTCATTATCTCTCCTCGCTATCCGTCTGGGGTAGGATACCCTTATTATGCTCGTATTATACTCGATCCCGGGCGGTATGCGGCGTCAACCCTTTTGAAGATTTTCGTCAGGATTCGTCGCCGAAGAGGCTGTACCAGAGATCCTTATCGTCCTCGGATATGGCTGAGTCATCTTGTTCGGTCTCGGTCTTGGCGACGTTCTCCTTGTGTTTGGCGAGTTTGTCGGTTATGTGCCGGTGTTCAACCACGCGGGGGCGGTTGGCGACCTGCGGGCGGTCGGGCTCGGCCTCTCCGCTTCCAAAGACCTCAAGCCAGGCGTCCACTTCACCCTCCGACAGCTCCCCGTCCTTATTGACCACCGGCTCGACCGGCTTTTTGCGTCGCCGTTTGGGAATCTTCGGCGGGGGGACGTGGCTCTCCTCCGGCTCCTCGAAGACCTCCAACCATTCCTCGACCTCCCGGTCGGAGACGTGCTCTGGTTTCCCGGTCGGCGGTTCCGGGGAGCGGCGGTGCGATCTCGAGGGGTGCGGCTCCGGTTCTTCCTCGGCGCCGAGTTGTTCCGCGATCGTGCGGGTGCTCCGCTTGGTGCGGGGTTGCGAGCGGCGGCGCTTGGGCGGCTGCCGTGGGCGTCGTTTCGCGCGCTTTCGCGCCTCGGGCGGGCTCGCAGGATCCGACGTGCGCTGGGAATGCGTGGAGGCCTCGGACTGCTCCGCATCCTCGGACGTCGCCTCTCCCTCCTCCGGGTCGTCGAAGACTTCGAGCCAGCGTTCCACCTCGGCGGGGGAGACCGTCTGCGGTTTCTCCTTTTCCTCCCTCGGCGGATTGTTGAGGGCATAGGCGAAATCCTGCGCCGAGAAGGTGCGGGCGCCGGCCGCATCGGCCTTGTCGAGGATTTCCCGATCGGACGAGATGACCGTCCAGTTCGGCGCGTCCGGCAGCGCGCGGATGCGCTCCCGGATGATCCGGTCGGCATTGGTCCGCCGGCGCGCGGCGAAGACGACCTCGACGTCGGGGCTCGAAAGGCTGCGCGATTGACCGCCGGGCAGGCCGCCGTCAAAGACGACGGTCGCCTTACGGCGCACCCGCGCCGTCCATGCGCGCAATTTCAGCACCAGCTTGGCCTCGTCGTGGTTCTCGGTGAGGTCGATATCGGGCAGTGCAGCGATGACATTATGTCCGTCAATGAGAAAAGGCATAGTATCTAAACCTTACCAGACTTTGCCGCTTCAACAAGCGGTTTATGCGGGGCTGTGCGCCTGCTCCCAGCCCCCGTCTCGGGGGTCGAAGATGCCCGTCAGGGTGCGGCTTCGCGGCTTCGCGCGTGAGGCCTATGCGCCGGTGTGGTTTTGCCTGAAACTTTTCCCTCTTAATTCCGTAGTATAGTATGATTAGGGTATGTTATGGGTAAGAGATCAAAGGGTTGGTTCGATCTTAGGCGTGCTTGATATGACAAAGAGAAACCTTTGATCCCTGGGCGCTCATCAAGATGGCTGTTTGTGTGCATGGCAAGTGTGAGGAGGATCGATGAAAGACGGACGGATGCGGAAATCGGACCCAAGCAACAATCCGAGGGACTTTTTTGCCTGGTTTCGGGATTTTGCCTATCAATTGCTGATCTCGTGGCAGCTTCTCTGGGATCGTCGCATACCCCTCAGCAACAAGCTGCTTCCCCTGTTTGTGCTGATTTATATTGTCTCCCCGGTCGATATCATACCCGACGCCTTCTTGGGGCCCGGGCAGTTGGATGACTTGGCCGTGTTCCTGCTGGGGTTGAAGCTCTTTGTCTCGCTCGCCCCACCGGCGGTCGTGGAGGAGTACCGGCGGCAGTTAGCGCACGTGGATGTCTCATCCGAAGAGGCGGCTCAAACTTCGGATGACGTCTCCCCGGTCATCGACCTCGATGCCCGGACGCCGTCGCAGGTCCGGGATGAGGATAACGGGCACTCCTCCCTCGAGAGGTCAGAGGCGTCCGCGTCTGAGCATGACGGCTCTGGTTGAGTGCGTCCCCAATTTTAGCGAGGGCCGGCGCGCGGCGGTCGTTCGGGAGATTGTCGACGCGATGCGGGCGGTGCCGGAGGTCTGGATCCTCGACGTCCAATCCGATCCGGATCACAACCGCGCTGTCGTGACGATGGCCGGCACGCTCACGGCGCTGCCGGAAGCGGTGTATCGGGGCATCGAGGTGGCTGCGGCCCGGATCGATATGGAGGCCCACCGGGGCGTCCATCCCCGGTTGGGCGCCACGGACGTTGTGCCCTTTGTGCCGGTCCGGGACGTGACGATGGCGGAGTGCGTGACCCTCGCCCATGAGTTGGGCGCCCGTGTGGGGGCGGAGCTCGGCCTGCCCGTCTATCTCTACGGTCACGCGGCCCTGCGCCCGGAGCGGGTCGGGTTGGAGGCGGTCCGCCGGGGGGAGTACGAGCGGCTCAAGCGGGAGATCGGCGTCGATCCGGCGCGGGCGCCGGATTTCGGCCCCGCCGAGGTGGGGCGTGCGGGCGCGGTGGTCATCGGGGCCCGTCCCTTTCTGGTCGCCTTCAACGCCTATCTCGATACCGATGAGGTGTCGACCGCAAAGCGGATCGCTCGGGCCATCCGGCACTCCAACGGCGGATTCCGGTACCTGAAAGCCATGGGGGTGCTCGTCGCCGGGCAGGCGCAGGTGTCCATGAATTTCACCAACGTCGAGGCGACCCCCCTCCACCGGGTGATGGCGGCGATACGCCGTGAGGCTGCCCGCTACGGCACCACCGTGACCCACACCGAGCTGGTGGGATTGGTCCCGGAGCGTGCCTTGATCGACGCTGCCCGTTGGCACCTGCAGCTCGATATCTTCGAACCCGATCAGGTGATTGAGCGGCGCTTATTGGAACTGGATCGCGTGCCCCCGGCGACCTTCTTGGATGCGGTGGCGGCAGGCGATCCCACGCCCGGCGGTGGGAGTGTCTCGGCGATGGCGGGCGCGCTGGGCGCTGCACTGGGGACGATGGTCGGCCGGCTCACGGTGGACCGGCAGGCGGCGCCCGAGGTCGAGGCCGCGCTGCGGGAGGCGATCCAGCGGGCGGAGGGGCTGCGGGCCTCGCTGACCCGGCGGGTCGATGCGGACGCGACGGCCCTCGTGGCGGAGGCCCAGCGTCTCAACGGCGAGATTCAGGCGCGGGTGATCGAGCGGGGACATCTCGCGGGCTGACTCTGCGAGGCCGCCCGCCCCGCGATGAATCACCGGTCTACAGCGCGACGCCCTGAAAAGCCGGATTCATCCGGCGTAGCTTGGTAGCACGGGCATTGATGCCCGTGCGGGCTAACTAACCCAGATCCGCCTCGTAGATCGGATTCACGGTATCGCGCACGGTTTCCAGGAAGTCCGGGTCGTCGAGAATCACGAAGTCCAACTCCCCACCCTCGGGCATTTTCTCCTCGAATTCGTCGAGCATCGTCCGGAAGAGGCGCTCCTGGGCGTTGGCGGGCATTCCTTGATAGAGATCGAGGCCGATGACCAGGCGCCCCTCCTGGGCGGGCATCTGGAGTTGGAAGAAATAGGCTGCGTCGATGGAGGGGTAGTTTGTCAGGATCTCGGAGAATGCCTCGATCCAATCATCGGGCGGATCTTCCGGCGGGGGTGCGATTAAGACCGTGGTTCCCTCGGGGACGGCCTCGTGATCCGGCACCGGCTCGGGTGCGTTTCCCCGCGCGACAGCCACGAGTTCAGCGCGCCCAATGCGGGTCGTCGCCGGGCCGGCGGGGTTGAGCACCAAGGCCGAGATAGGGTTGTTCGCCGCCAGCGATAGGACGTCGCGGGCGTGCATCCCGATGGTCGGGAGGGGCTCGGGCTGCCAGTTGATCGCTGCGTCCTCGTCCGTGAACGCGATCAGCACCGACTGACCGGCGTCGTTTTCGAACGCCATAATCTGAGACTGGTCGGGCTGCGCGGTCTCGGCCTCCGGCGATTCCTCGTCGGGCTCGAGCGTGGGGATGATCAGCACGCTCTCCTGGAGCGTCCGGTAGAAGGCGCTGCGCGCCTGGGGATCGGCTTCGGAGGTCGCCAAGGCTTCCATTGTTGCGACGAGTTCGGGGTTACGGATCTCCGTAAGGTACTCTGGAAGATGGGAAGGGGTCCGGCTCATACACACTCCTTTCAGGTCATAGTGCGCGAGATACGATCGGATCGCGGTCAGGATGACCGCATCCGTCTGGATTATGACGCTCGAGGGTCCGATGCGTTTTGCAGCAGCTCCAGCAGGGCCTGGGCATAGGCGGTACCGGCGTCCTTGCCGACGAAGGTGAGATATGCGTCCCGGTGTTGGAGTTCGCACACGTAGCCGCCCGGCGTGCGCGTCAACCGCAGGCTGGGCCCGGACTTGGACTCAACCCGGCGCTCGATCTCCTCCCGGAGCTGGCCCTCGGTCGGGATCCATACGACCTCCTGGAGCCATATGTAGTCGAGCGCCCACTCGTACGCGCCCTGGAAGTTGATCATCGGGAAACCCTGAATTGTGCCGATGGTGACCGCCATATGGCTCACGCTGAACACGACGTCGTCCATGTCGCGATCGGGGATCATGAAGCGATCGTGATGTTGAGGGTGCCACGGCAATCCGGCATCCTTGAGCGACCGCGCGAGTGATAAGGAGATCATACCACCTCCTCGAATCATGAATGAGAACGTGCTAAGGATATTGTACCACGCTGGGTGATCGGTCAATGGGCATTTTTGGACCTGGCGGCGGGGAGATAGGTTCCGCGGTGGAGCGGTGAAAATCTTTACAAAGACACCAAACGAGGTATACTAATCTGTGATTTTTGTAAGAATTGACAGAATCTCGTGAAGTGCAGACCGTATTGTATGGAGTGTTTATGATCGTTGATCAGGATATCAAACTAACCCAACCCAGAGAGACCGTCCAAGTCGCTTTGCCGGATGGTCGAACGTTTGAAGGGCCGAAGCACACGCGCCTGGAAGCTTTTATCGAGACCGCGTTTCCGGACTCTGAGGTCCCTTACATCGCAGTGCTGGTCGATGGGACGCTGCGGGAGTTGACCTACGAGATCCAACGGGATTGTCAGGTGACGCCGATCGATCTTTCACAATCGGACGGGGTCCGTATCTACCGCCGTTCTCTGGCGTTTCTTATGGTCGCCGCCGCGCACCGGATCTTTCCCGGTATTATGATCTTTGTCGATCACTCCCTGCCGTATGGGGGCTACTACTGTGAGGTCCGGGACCGCGAGCCCTTCAATGAGTCGGAGCTGGCGCAGCTTTCGGACGAGATGAGCCGCATGATCGAGGACGACCTGCCCATCATTCGCGAGATCAAACCGCTGGACGAGGCGCTGGAGGTTTTCCGATCGCGCGGTGAGTTGGACAAAGTTGCCATCTTCCAGGGGCGGGATCGCAAGCGGAAGGCCTATCTGCGGTTGTACGGCCTCGACGGCTACCGGGATTACTTCCACGGGTACATGGTGCCGAGCACCGGTTATCTCAAGTTCTTCCGGCTGCTGCGCTGGGAAAACGGATTTATCCTCCAATTCCCCCGGCGCCGTGAGCCGACCCGTTTGCAGGATCCGACGCCTTATCCCCAGTTGAAGCGGGTCTTCCAGGAGTACGGCGAGTGGCTGCGCCTGCTGGGCACCGAACACGTGGGGAACCTCAACCGGGCGAACGAGACGGGGCGGATGCGCGAGATTATCCTCGTCTCGGAGGCGCTTCACGAGCGGGGGATTGCCGATATCGCTCAGCAGATCTCGGAGTGCCGCGATAACGTCCGGCTGGTGCTTATCGCCGGGCCTTCCTCGTCGGGCAAGACGACGTTTGCCAAGCGTCTGGGCGTTCAACTTCTGGCTCACGGCATCCGGCCCTTTTCCCTAGAGCTCGATAACTACTTTGTGAACCGGGAGGATACCCCTCTCGACGAGCACGGGGAATACAATTTCGAGGCGCTGGAAGCGGTGGACGTGGAGCTCTTCAATCAGCATCTCCGGGACCTGATGGCAGGGGAATCGGTGCAGCTTCCCCACTTCAATTTCTATACCGGCAGTCGTGAGCCGGGGCCTAAGGTTCAGATCGAAGGGGATCATGTGATTATCGTCGAAGGGATTCACGGTCTGAATCCCCAGCTGGTCTATACGCTGGATGACGATATCCTTTTCCGCGTCTATGCCTCCGCGCTGACCCAGCTCAACCTCGACCGCCACAACCGGGTGCCGACGACGGATACCCGCTTGATTCGCCGCATTACGCGGGATGCTCGCACCCGGGGATACACGGCCACCGAGACGATCCAACGGTGGGAGAGCGTCCGGCGGGGTGAGAAACAGTATATCTTCCCGTACCAGGAGTATGCGGACGTGATGTTCAACTCCGCACTTGTGTATGAGATGGCCGTGCTCAAGCCCCTTGCCGAGCCCCTGTTATTGCAGGTCGAGCCGGACTCCCAACAGCGGGTGGAGGCCAAGCGGCTGCTGACCTTCCTGCAGTGGTTCCAACCGGTGGACAAGGCGCTGGTTCCCGACAATTCGATCCTGCGTGAGTTTGTCGGCGAGTTGGCGCTCGACGAATTGACGTGGGATTGATCTTGACCGCCGAAACGGTATGTCCTGAATGTGGTGAGGCCGTCGAAAACCCCGGTGCGCTCTGTCCGCACTGTGGGGCTTCGCTGTCCGCGTCGCCGGAGGATCAGGTGCCCCAGAGCGGGCGCCGGCGCCTGTGGATGCGGTTGCTCCTCACGCTGCTGGCCTTGGTACTCTTTGTCGGCGTTCTGGCTGCCTCGGCGTATGCCGGTATCTACGTGGGCGAGCGGGACCGTCAATCCCGGCGTGAAGCTGCGATCGAGAGTCACTACCAATCCGGCCTTAAGGCGCTCAATGACGGCAATATCGAGCGGGCCGTTGCCGAGTTCAAATACGTCCTGGAGCTGAAGCCCGATCATTCGTTGGCGGAACAGGGGTTGGCCGAGGCGAACGACCGTCTGCAGGTCAAGCCCACCCCGACGTTGGAGGTGGCGATCTCCCTTGCCGAGCAGTTACTGACGCAGGCCGAGGCCTCCTATGAGGCGGAGGATTGGGTGTCGACGGCTCACACCTTGACGCAGCTCCGCGCTCTCGACTCGGAGTACGAGCAGGTGAAGGTCGAGGAGATGCTCTTCACCAGTCTGTACAACGCCGGCACCCAGTATCTGGCGGAGGATAACCTTGAGGTGGGGATCTCCTATCTGGATCAGGCCATCGCGCTGCGTCCGTTGGATGCCGACGTCGTCAACCAGCGCAACCTGGCGGCCCGCTATCTGGACGCGCTGAACTACTGGGGCGTGGATTGGGAGCTCTGCATCGACCGTTTCGAGGCGCTTCAAGCCATTGCGCCGGATTACAAGGATGTGACGCAGCGTGTTTACCGCGCGTATATTGCTTATGGTGACAGTCTGGTTGCACGGGGTGAGAGCTGTCCCGCCGAGATGCAGTACAGCCAGGCGCTGCGTATGTACACCGCTCCGGATCTGGAGGATAAGCGGGCCGAGGCCGCTCAGACCTGTCTGGTGGCGACCCCGGTGCCCGTCAGCGGTACGCTGCCCATCAACACCCCCCAGCCCATTGAGGGATTTGTCACCGGACGTCTGGCCTATCCGGTCTACAACGCCCAGTTGGGCAGCTATATTCTCTATGCGCTCTATGCGGATGGGCGGATTATCCGGGTTGCGGATGGCGCCGATCAGCCCTCGTGGGAGTGGAATACGGGCCGCGTCATCTACCGGGATCGCGCGACCAACGCCATTCGTCTGATTCTCCCGGAGGAAGGGGTGCCGCTGGATCTCTTGCCGCCGGACGGACAGGCCTGGCCCACGTTATCGCCGGACAGCCGGCGGATGGCGTATGCGGTGGCCGGTGCCGATGGCACGTGGTCGGTCGTTATCGCCAATACCGACGGCACCGGGGAGCCCCAATCGTTGGGCACCGGCTGGGCCCCCTCGTGGGGGCGTCAGGGGCTTCTCGCCTATACTGGATGTGCGAGCGACGGCACGTGTGGGATCATTGTGGACAACCCTGACGACGACCAGCCCGGGACGAAACTTACCGGCAGCGAACAGGACACGGCGGTCAGTTGGGCGCCGGGCGGCAACCTGATGGCCTATATGAGTAACGTGACCGGAAACTGGGATCTTTTCCTCTTGGATCCTCAAGGGGGCGTGCAGCAGTTGACCTCCGCACCCTCCGACGAGGGGCTGCCGGCCTGGTCGCCGGATGGGTCTCAGATCGCGTTTGTCAGCAATCGCAACGGCGGGTGGGGGATCTACGTGATGCCGATGGGGGGCGGGCAGGCCAAGCGGCTTTTGGATCTTGGCGCGACGTTCCCCGGTTGGGAGAACCAACGGCTCTCCTGGGCGCCGTGACGTTTACCTTTTGATGCTCCGAGGAGTTCTGCAAACCCCGCCTGAGGCTGGAGATTCCAGAGTATGATGAGGTGCGATGCACTCCCGTGCCCAACCATCAATGATCAGCAACGTTGAAGAACGAAAAAGCTTACGCAGCCCATCACGGTTCAAGTGCGTTGCACCGGGTTTCGACAATAAGCCTCAAATCATCGCTGAAACCATCCACAAGCAAAAACGGTAACTGCTCTGAGTCGAATACCCTGAAGTAAAGATACAGTGCCGACAGCGTCTCCTCCTTGACGAAATCCAGAATCCAGGTATACATAAGGGTGTGTCGGGGCGTAGCGCAGTTTGGTTAGCGCGCACGGTTTGGGTCCGTGAGGTCGGCGGTTCAAATCCGCCCGCCCCGACCTTTGGATTTGTAGCAACTCCAACTCCGGCTTATCACGATGAGCCGGAGTTTTTCTTTAGCTGGCAGGTCCCTGTTCATTGTCCCTACAGAGATGGAGCTCACGCGTATGAACAATCTCGAACGGTTTTTGGCTGTGATGGCGTACGATCCT
>DAOTTS010000166.1:0-6338 GCA_034437735.1 Anaerolineae bacterium | reverse complement strand
CTCTTCCGGTGCGGGCTCCTTGGGTTCTTCTTCAGGCTCCTCCGTCATTTCAGGGGTCTGCTGACCACACGCCGTAGCAACGGCTCCCGCCACAGCGAGAGAGGAAATCTGTAGAAACTTCCGTCGTGTTAATTTGCGTCGCTGACTCATTGATTCCTACCTCCTAAGTGAAAGATAAAACAACAAAGCTGCTAATCCGTCATGCACTCAATTCGCATGCTCTATCCGACATCGCCGATACGGCACCTCCTTGTCCGTGGATCTCGGTTTGGTTCCACGCCAGCCCACAGGCCATTTCTGGGTCTACACCGATTCCGCCATACTGAGTACGCCCTTTAGCGCCAGCTCCTCAGCCCGATGGCAACTCACGTAATGGTCCTTCGCCAACTCTCGGAGTTGCGGTTCCTCCTCAGCACAGCGATCGATGGCATATTCACACCGGGGGTGGAAATAGCAACCGCTGGGAGGGTTCGCAGGATCTGCCACGTCGCCGGGCAGCACGATGGGTTCGGTCTTGATTCGAGGATCGGGCCGGGGCACGGCCGACAGGAGCGCTTCGGTGTAGGGGTGCAGCGGATTGATAAAAAGCTCCCGGGTATCCGCATGCTCGACGAGCTTACCCACGTACATTACAGCTACCCGGTCACTGATATGCTCGATCACGCTGAGATCGTGCGCGATAAAGAGATAGGTCAAGCCAAACTGCTCCTGCAGATCCTGCAGGAGGTTGAGTGTCTGGGCCTGAATGGAGACGTCCAACGCTGAGACTGGCTCATCACAGACGACGAGCTGCGGATTGAGGGCCAATGCGCGGGCCACGCCAATGCGCTGGCGCTGCCCGCCGCTGAAGGCATGAGGATAGCGCGTCATATACTCCGGGCGAAGTCCCACCACTTCCAGCAATTCCGCCACCCGATCCTGCAGCTCCCCACCCCTCGCTACCTTGTTGACAAACAGCGGTTCCCCAACGATCTGAAGCAGGGTCATCCGCGGATTCAACGAGGAATAGGGATCCTGAAAGATCATCTGCATATTCCGGTGGAGTTTCTTCACCTCATCGCGCTCAAGCTCGGGCACATTCACCCTTCCCATCTCACGATCCTGGAACCATATCTCCCCACCGGTAGGTTCGTAAGCACGCAGGACCGTCCGACCGGTCGTCGTTTTGCCACAACCACTCTCCCCGACCAGGCCCAACGTCTCACCTTTACGGATGAAAAAACTTACGCCGTCCACGGCCTTCACATTACCAACGACTCTCGAAGAGAAAAAACCCTTGGTAATGGGAAAGTGTTTCTTCAGATTTTTGACTTCTAACAGAATATCGGCTTCGGATCTTTGGTTGTCGGTCATAACCCTTTCCTTCATCCCACGACTTGAATCTGACTGTGCCGGTTCGCCACCCTGATAGGCACCCTGAGCGGATCGTTGCTTTCCGGCGTACCCTTGAGGAACGACCCCGCTATCTCGCAGCGCAGTCAGAAAATCCTCGTACTGCATCGGCTTGCGCAAGCAGGTTTCCACCTCGCTGTTCCCATGATCCCATTCCGCATCCCGCCACATACAGAGCACCACCGGAATGGTCCGGGTCATGGGATCAGATCGCAGCGATCGGAGAACCGCGTCGCCATCCATCTCAGGAAGATCTGACTCCAGAACGATCACTGTGGGCTGTTCCCGCCTGGCCAGGGTCACCGCCTGCTGCCCCGAACTCGTACTGATAACCCTAAACCCACTCTGCTCCGCGTAGAGTTTGAGCAGGTAGATAAAATACGGGTCGTTTTCGACCAACATCAACGATTGGGACTTAAGAATCCCCATACGCACCTCTGGGGCTTGGCGTCGAGGCAATCCACACGGCAATGACTCTTCTAATGACATTCCATCATTATGCCATTATGATACGCCTCTATAGTAACACAAAACGGCAGATTGACATGCAGTATGTGGACATTTTAGTTGTACAGATTGGACAGAGTGGCAATCCGTAAGAGCATCATCCCGCATTTGCCTCTGACCGGGTACGCGATAAAACGTTAAAGCGACCGCCGGTATTCGCTGGGAGAGACACCGACCTCCTGCTTAAAGACCCGCGAGAAGTAAGCGCTGTTGGAGAACCCGACTGCGTCCGCCACGTCACCGATACTTCGGGAGGTGCTCTGTAGCAAACGCCTGGATTGCCGGACGCGGAATCGGGTGAGATACGCGATCGGGGTAAGCCCCATCTCCTCATTGAAACAGCGATCGAGGTGCCGGGCACTATAGCCCATATGATCGGCAATATCCTGCCGCGAGAGGGATTCATCATAGTGCTCGTGGATGTAAGCCATAGCACCCCGAACGATGTGTCGCGTCTCGAGATTCGACTGATGACTGCGCCTTAATGCCGACTCCACGTGTTGGAGGGTCTCATCCGCACTGAAAAGCCCCTTACCAAGAACCGCCGCGACGCCTTGATTGAGCCGCGCGATAGCCGCCTCATTGAGCGTCTTGGCCGTTAATACCACAACAGGAAGATCACAGAGGTCGGGATGTTGACGCATACGCTCGATCACCTCGAATCCACTCATCTCCGGCATCATCAGATCGAGGAGGACGAGATCGGGCCTGGACTTCGTCATCAATTCGAGGGCCTGCCGGCCACTGCGGGCCCGCAAAATCCGGCTGCCGGGCACCCGCGACTGAAGGAGCCAGGCGTGCATCGCGAGCGCATCCGTTTCGTCATCGACCACGAGAAAGGTCACAGAGGAGGATTTCGACGCGCTCCCAGTCCTGGTATCGACCGCATCCGCGATTCCTTCAGAGGCCACCACTCCCTGCCGTTTGAGCGCCTGCATCAGGTCATCGAGACTCACGGGTTTCGTCAGATAATCCAAGGCCAGCATCGAGCCCGACGCCGTCGAACTCGACGCACCCTCTTGAAGCAGGGAATAGAAAAGGATGGGGATGTGCTGGGTGTTGGAGTTCTCCTTGATCACTTTCATGATCTCCCACCCGCGATCTCGGGCGGGTTCAAGATCCAGGATCAACGCACCAGGCTGGCAGCGTTCTATGCGGGCGAGCAAGGGCTCTGGATGATGAGCGTCGTCGTGACCGTTCATCCTTATCTCCTCGACCCGATATCCCCGATCCGCAAGATAGGCCCGAAGCCGCTCTCCGGCGCCGTTTCGTTCGGAGACCACCCAGACCGGGGCTTCCGCTGCCGACTGTGGACCCGTCCCCAGCTCCGCATCGCACACGCCACCAGCGTCCGGGGCAGCCTCATCACTCATAAGGGGCACTGTGAAGGTGAAGGTCGCGCCCTCGCCCTCGACGCCGGAGGATTCCACGCCCATCGTCCCACCATGCATCTCCACCAGGCGCCGGCTGATCGCCAATCCCAATCCCAACCCGCCGTATCCCCGGGCGGTGGTGCGCTCGGACTGCTGGAACTCATCGAAGATCGTCTCCTGCTCCTCAGCCAGGACCCCGATGCCCGTGTCACTCACAAGGACGCGAAGCGCCTGGTCGTCGACCTCAACGCGCAACCGCACCTCGCCCTCGGACGTGAAGCGGAAGGCGTTACTCACGAGGTTAAGCGCGACCTGCCGAATGCGCGTGCGATCCGCCCACACCTTAGGAAGGGTATCAGGAATTTCGGCATGCCATGCTAACCCCTTATCCTGGGCCATCTGCTCGCCGATAAGCGTCACCACTTCCAGCGACTGCGCCAGATCCAGAGGCTCACGGATAAGGTGTAACTGGCCGACGTGACTGCTTGCCAGGTCGAGGACGTCTCGGATCAACCCATCCAGGTGCTGCGCGCTGGCGTGAATGCGCTCCAGTTCTTTGCGATGTCCATCATCCTCCCAGAGCAGCATCTCGCTCAGGCTGACGACGACGTTCAACGGTGTGCGCAATTCGTGGCTGACCATAGACAGAAAGTGGCTCTTGAGCTGATCCGCCTTTTCCGCCTTCCGGCGCGCGCGACGAGCTTCTTCGTAAAGAACGATACCGTGAAGCGCATCGCTGAGGTAGTCTCGCAAAAGGTCGTAAATCGTCCCGGTTCCATCGGCAGACTGATCTTCAAAGAGGATGTCTCTCGGTCCCACCTCCACCAACATATACCCGAAATGCTGATCCCGGACAAAGAGTGATTCGGCGATCCAATGATACCGCGGCCTTACCCCCCCGGCCTCCTGCGGCAGGGTCAGAGGAAGGATATCCGTCGCTCGAAAACGCTCTCCCTCGGACGGAATGTCGAGCCTCTGATCGGACGAGAGGGCAAAGCGCAATCGAGCCCAGCCGGCGGGATGATCCGGATCCTCATAGAACACCAAATAGCATCCCTGGATACCGATCTCGGGCAGTGATTCCGCCAGCGTATCCATCATATCCTCAAGTTCGACCTCGGTCGTCAGGGTGTGGCCCAGCCGGCTCAGTGCGACAATCCGCTGACTGACACTCATTTTCTCGGCCACCGCTACGGTCGCTGCTGCCTCACTGATCATCACACGGGCCTGTCCAAAGAGATCCTCAAGAGCCTGGACCCGGCGGCTCCACGCCGGAGAAGGCGAGGGATCACCAACCCGAGAAAACTGCAGGACGGCCCGGCGCATCAATGAAATCACATCCTGGAAGCAGCCAAGTTCGCGGTTCTGATTAGCAAGACGGCGCAGGATCTGATTGAGCCGGGATAGGAACTGTGAGTTCGACGGAGTCATCAAGTGGGGATTTGCACTCACGTCGCGCATGTCGGAGGTCAAGGTTGTGATCAACTCCTGGATCCAATCCAGGGCTCCCGGCTCCGATACGCCGGTCCTCCCCTGAACCAACTCGGTCATCGACGCCAGCAACGCCTCTTGCTGCCGAGCGAACCGGGCATCAAAACACAACGTCTCCACTTCAGAGATTTCCAGACACGGATCCAAAGAAGGAAGCCGAGCACATGTGATCGTTCGGCTGGGACATCCGCACGACTGTCGCTTGATCAGATGAGCAGGAATCGTGACCAGCGAATCGACCTTCTCCCCGCGAATCTGGGCAGCAAGCATCGAAACAGCCCGGCGTCCCATCACATCAAAGGGGACCCGGGCCGTCGTCAGTGGCGGCAGGACGCTGCCTATAAAAGGGAAATCATCGAAGCCAGCGACAGCCACATCTTCAGGGATGCGCAAGCCGTGCTGGCTGAGCCTGTGCATCGCCTGCTGAGCCAGGCCGGCGCTCGCGCCGATGAGCGCATCAAGGTTGTGAGCCTTCGATCCGAGCGCTGATAGGAAACGTTCGATCCCGGCCTCATTGCTCCACCGCTTACCCGGCGGGGAAACCAAGGCAGGATCGAAGTGAATGTTATGATCCGCTAAAGATTCCCGATACGCACGGTAGCGGTCCTCCGCACCTCCGTGGGTTACCGGACCACGTACGAACGCGATCCGCCGGTAGTGGTGAACTTCGATGAGATGATCAACAACCTCGCGCATCCCTCGATAATCATCGACCAAAATGCTAGGAACGCCAGGCAGTTCCATCTGCAGACTTACAAGAGGCAGATCACCGAAGCCTTTCACGACGTCCCGAACGCCCTCAAGGCCCACGTAGAGCGCGAGGCCACTACTCAACACCACTGCACCGTCCAACCGCGATGGACTGATCAGTTCATAAATCGCGTTTGACTGATTCTGGAAGCCGATGGGAGATTGAAGGGCGCGACCTGCAAACGTCACCACGTTGAAGTTCTGAGCGGCAGCTGCCTCCGTCGCACTCAGCCAGATATCGTGGTCGGAGCGTACAAACCCACGCATAACGATCCCAATCGTGGGCAGGTGATGGTTATCGCTGTGTCCCGACTTAGATGACATACTCATTCAGCCGCGCCTCACTCATCCCGCCGATTTTTTGAGAGATCAAGCGCTCGCACCTGATCTTGCTTTGACATCCGTGATTACGTCAAGTGAAGCCGCATCGCCTGCCCGGCGAACGCGACGATCATCTCCTCAGCCGGCATCTCGGCGACACCGTACGGGCCCTGATAGTGATCGAACCCGTTGATCGACTCCTCCTCACCGTCCCGCGCCAGCGAGCCCTCCCAACCGAAGCTCAGGGTCTCCCCGCGCAGCGTCTCCCACCGCACCGCCAGGTCCTCGAAGGTCACATCCATCGCCAGCACCTTCTCCTGGAACTCCGCAAACGTCCCGTCCTGCACCGTCCGTCCCATCTGGCACAGCCACACGGTGTGCGCACCCGGCGAGCGCAGCTCGTAGCGCGCGTGCCGTCCGGTCTCGATCAACGCCAGCCCCTGCGAAGCGGTCAGCGCCAGGTAGCCGTCGTCCTTCTGCGCGAAGGCCCACCCGTCGCGAATC
>DAOTTS010000165.1:0-13547 GCA_034437735.1 Anaerolineae bacterium | reverse complement strand
GCTGCTCAGCTTGACGATGAGGTCCTCCAGGGCCTGGCGCTCGGCCTCCGTCTGGGGCGCGTCGACCAATGCCGCCAGCGTCATCGCGCGCGAGGCGGTCAGCGGGCGCCGTGCGAAGTAGGGGTGCATCACGTTGAGCGATCCGATCCCGCCGCCTTTCTGTGCGTACTGGTTGAGTTCGGCGAGGGGCAGGACGTCTTCGATGTAGCGATTCGACATTGAGATGGGGCTCCTTGCAATTATATCGATATTGTTTATGATAAGCTATTCAATATGAATTGTTACCCAGCTTCATAAAGCGCTTAAATCGTCAATCGTTTTCTTGCGCTCCCTGGTATTTTCAAGTTTAACCGTGGCACATGACAGCTAATGCCTAATCTGACGTCAGATTGAACTCTTGACTATATTGAGTCCAAAGCTTCCATCGCTGTCGGCCACTGATCTGGACGATCGGTTGTGATGCCATCAACGCCCAGCCCAGACAGAGCCTTCATAACCAGCTCATTGTTAGCCGTCCAGACAATCACCTTATAGCCCCGCCGATGGGCTCTCCAGACCAAAGTTGGATCAACTATCACATTAAGCCAGTAGACATCCAGAAAATCCATCTCCGAATCTCGTGGAAGCGAGATGATCCAGGGATATAATCCTCCAATCGTAACCCCCGGAATCTTCACTTTAAAGGACTCAAGCCAAGCACGATCAAAGGAAATCACATACACTCGCTTGCAAAAACCATACCTGACCAAGAGATCGTTGAGTTCTTCTGCTATGCCCGGATAGAGGTCCGGTTCTTTAACCTCTATCAAGAACTTTCCCTCACCATCTTGAGTCATTGTAAGCAAAGACTCAAGAGAAGGCACCGGCTCTTCCGCGTATTCATTAGAGAAGTGAGAACCCGCGTCAAGTTCGCTCAACCGCTCCCAAGTCAATTCGCCCACGCTACCCATACCATCTGTGGTGCGATCTACAGTTCGATCGTGCATCAGCACCAAAACACCATCCTTGGAACGTCGGACATCCACCTCAATCCACCTCACTCCTTGATTGAGGGCTTTGGAAACCGAGGCCAACGTGTTCTCGGGTCCTAAACCGGCAGCACCCCGGTGAGAGATCAGGATAGGCTTACCAACGGACGACGTGCCGAATAGCCAGTGGAGAATGAGCCAACCTACCAACAGAGTCCCGAGCATCAGAATCATAGATTTGACCTTCCATCCGAAGTAATCCCACACATCTCGCGAGAAGAGCCCTAGACATTTTTGAGTGATCTTGTTCAAGGGTCCCATAATGTCTAATGATCTCCAGATCCATTTTCTGCCAAGTCAAGCAGTCCGCTAGTCACAACTGCAGCCGTCTCACTGAAAGAATCGGCCCCCAGAGCTTCGTCAATAATCTCTATCATTTCCCGAATAAAAGAAGTAGGCGCATAGACAAAGACATCTGACAGCAACTGATAAAAACGCACATACAGTTCATCCGTAGGCTTACGGTAGCTATAGCTCCGGATATCTTTAACTAAATCAACCGGAGCCTGAATTCTGTCTAGATACGCGTCTACAGGCACGGGTTTAAGTCCACGTAGAGATCCTAGACTCGCTACCAAGCAACTTCTAAGCTGGGTCTGCTTATCCGACTCAACGCCATTCCCGCACTTAGATTTTAAAGACTCGATATATGGATCCAAAATGCTAAGTGCAGTCTGGTAGTTGCCGAACACCTGTCTGAAATCACCGAAAGTATCGATGATGTGCATCTGAAGATCGAAGTCCTCCTCAGCTGATCTTGCATACTCAACAAACAAATCAGGCATGCCAGTCCAGATCTTGGTCCATAGAGCACCATAGTAGGCCAGTGGATAGTACTGTACAATCTGCTCGTTATACCGAACTTTTCCATACCCATCGCTGCTTTGGTAAAGCCAATGGTTGACGAATCTTTTCGCAGTCTCCAACGCAGTAGGTGTAAGGTTTTCCTCCCGGACCAAAATCGTGTACCAGACATGGGTAACAGCTAGAATATAGACGCAACCAGGATCAGAATGCGATGACATCCTTATAAGAATCGATTTTGCTTCTTCTGGATTGTGAGTTCCGTGGGCTATCAATATGAACTCGGCGATCATTGCAGATATACGATCTCCAGCATCGAAGAGGTCTATGATCAGATCTGAGACTTCACTCAAAGAACCATAGCTACGATCCAGAAAAAGAAGAGCTTCTCGGGCCCGTTGTTTTGCCTCCTTTGGAAGCAAAAAGAAACGTCGTAGACCACCGATGTTGTTGACTGTCGACGACTTAGCCTCGTCCAAGAGACCAAGAATAATCTTGACACCGACACTTACAATACGTCTGCGAGCTACGGGTCCTAAAATCCTCAGTATCGAATGCCTGCTTACATATTGGATAGCATCACGTATTACTTCTACAACCTCCGGTACTACGGCTCCATTGTCCTCACCTTTTTGATACTTGTCGATTGCCATCAATGGCACAAGCATGAAAAGCGACTGCAGTGCGATCAGGTCGGGAATCAACCAGGATTCCTCAAGATGGGATTCGACACTCCTAAGAATCGACAACGCCCGTTCGGATTCTCTCTGACTCAGATAGTATGTATGTGACAATCCTGCTGAGCGAATGCGTTTGTCTGAATGACATAAAGCGATAGCCAACCCCTCATCGTATTTAACTTCAAAAGCACAGCGAACCGCGATTATTCTAGCCGTGTAACCGTCCCTACTGCTACGGGGTATCCGACGCTGCATCCATTTCTCCCAGAACTCCATAGCCTCCATTGGGCGATCCTGCCAACACTGATCCCAGACATCCACAATCAAACCCTCTAAAGTCAGATTCGGTTGTTCGAAATTCATCTCCATCCATTGCGTTGCCGATCTAAGCAACTCGTATAACTCATCTTCCTGCCCGGCGTTCTTCATATGATACGGGAGATGATAATAGAGGTAATCATCAGATTGAACCTTATACCAGGGCTTACCGTCCGAGTTGTAGGCCGACAGCAATCGTGCATGGTATTGAAGTCTTTCATCGCCTAATTTCTGTCGATTGTAATCGTGGAGAAGATCGTGTAGCCATATTGAATCGTTATCAAACTCAATAAGTGACAAGTAGTTCAGAGTGTCGATAAGGTCTTCAAGATCGTGATGAGATACATCCACCCTTTCTTGGAAAGCAATCTCCTGCCAGAACTTTAGTACAACTTTTTTGTGAACCCATTCCCCCTCTGGAAATATACCCAACGAGTGATATAGAGTTCTCTGATAATCCTTCTCAAATTCCTCTGTACTAATATCAAAGCATACCTCTATATTTTCATGGGGATCCTTTGCGTTGACCTTCGACTTCAGCTTGGAGACCCTTTCCCGATATCTATCTAACCACTCAGTCGCACTCATACCACTGTAGAGAAGTTTCTTCCCAGCTAACCTTAAAGCCAGAGGAAGGTAACTTAAGCAGCGGGCAATCTCAGCGAGTTCTGGTAAATTGCTTCCTAATATTTTCCTTAACAATGCGATCGCCTGTGAAGGTTTCAAAACATCTAAATGGACTAAGTCGGCATTCAGCACTTCAGCCACATGCAAGCTCCGGCTTGTCACCAGAAGATGGCACTGAGGGGCATTGAACAGGAAATGTTCAGTGTGTTTTGGTTCCCACACGTCATCCAACACAATCAACACTGATCGGGAGGCCAAAATACTACCGAGACGTCGCGATGCAGCGTCAAGACTCTTATAATACTGAGGCAAATCGCCAAGAGCAACTCCGACACTTTCCAGCTTCCCAGGCAAGTCCTTGGGATCACGCCCTACTTCCACCCAAACCGTGCCGTCTGGGTAACACTCCTCGATTTTCTTGCTTTGGCAGAGAGCTAAAGCCATCACAGACTTGCCGACCCCTCCCAACCCCTGGAGAACAGTGGTAGCCATAAAATCGTTGTTCGCTCCTTGAAGTACAGAGTCACGCAGAAGCTTGAATCTTGCTGGTCGTGGCAGGTAGTTAGCAGGCAATTGACGGTCTGTATTGGGTCGGTCCTCCGACGTCAATAAGTTTATGGAATGTGCAGTGTGAACATGGTAATCGCCCTGAACTTGCGTGACCTGAGCATCACGTACTGTCTTAACGATTATAGAGCGATTCTCATTACCGACTATGTTGCCGTCGCCTGATATATCGGTTTGTTGGTTCATCTTCAATCCTCTCTACTAGGATCAATTCAGTCGAACCATTTCTCCCCAATCTGCAACGTCACCTATTCGTATGATCCAGCGTTTGAGCTCTCTAGGCTGTAACTTGCATCGTAGGTTTAGGATCTTCCAAAGCCTTCCGTCTCCCAAGCGTACAATATACAACCAGTACTGGTCTCGCAGGCGACCCGCTGCTTCCCATTCGGGCTCCGTCAGAGAGACCAAATCAGCATCCTCCGGCCCCCGACCTTTGACCTCAATGTACCGCAGCAGGTTGCCGTGCGCGTCGTAGGACTCGATATCCCACGAGTTGCCCACGTGGACGTCCTTCGGACAGCGTCCTTGCTCCCGCTCGTGGTCCATGACCGCGTCCATCGCGGCCTGCTCGACGGCATCATCGCGCCGCATCGGAATCCGCTGCTGGCCCGTTTCGGTCTCGACCTCCACTTCCAGCGGGTCAGGGACCACCAGGGCGCCCCCCAGGACGTCCGGGTCTCCCAGCAGCAGATGGGCGGAGCGCTGAAGCCGGGTCAGAAGGTCCGTCTTGCGCCTTTGAACCCGGTCATTCTGGTCTATCAACCGGTCTCCGGCCTCCATCTCTCCGTCGCCGTAGGCCTCAACCGCCATCTGGGAGAGGTTCGCAGCCAGTGCGTCTAACCCGCGTTCCAGGAAGTCCTTTTCCCGCGTCAGTGCCTCCCAGCGCTGCGATCGGATCTCTCGCAGGTGCGAGAGAAACGGCCCCGCCACACAGGCTTCCACCACCGTGTCCTGCGCGTCGACCATCACCTTGCCCTGGCGAATCGCGTCCTCGACGGTGCCGGCTGCGCCGGGATCAAAGGCACTGAGGATCTCCGTGGGGAGCTGCGTCACCGCTTCGCGGTCCGCGCGGTGCTCGACCGCCGCCAACAAGTCGCCGCTTGACCTTCCAAGGCCGTCGTGCATCTCGTCCTTGACAAACCAGACAAGATAAGGGGAATCGGTCGTCGGCTGGCGATCGAGAAAGACGGCGCCTTGCGCCAGATCCGATGCGCAACCCTCGATCACTGCGTCGATCAGGGACTCGAAGAGCCAGTGCCCCGGTCCGATAAAAAGCACCGCGTCCGCTTCGGTCTCATCGTCGCTGCACGCCGGCGACCAAAACGAGACGCGCAGTTGTTGGGGATGCTTATCGGCCCATTGCGAGGGCAAGCCGACGTCAAAGGCGGCATACGCATTGCCGTCGTCACCTTTGACCTCAAACTCTCTGAGCGTGCCCCCGACGAATGGGACAGCTTGTCGGAAGAACCCTTCGGCATCCTCTGGACTGAGCCGATGGGCGGCAAACGTGGCCTGTTTGCGCCGGAAGCTCGCCACGTCGAGGGGGTGAACGGTCAACGCGGCCTGCGCGTCGACGTCCTTGGCCTGAAGCGCATCCCTGGCCCCTGATTCCACCAGCGCTTTGGCCTGGGTCACGCCCTCTTCCTGATCCAGTGCGATTTTGACAAAGGCCTCGCGTAACTCCCGGCCCCAGAGAGCCTCCCCCAACACGTTGAAGACCCGATCGCCCAGATCTTTGCGCATCGTCTTCATCTTCTGGAGGATCGCCTCATGCACCTCGCCCTCCATCGTGTTCTTGGCGACCAAGTTGAAGATGTGGACCTCCGGCGCCTCCTGACCGTAGCGGTGGATGCGGCCCATCCGCTGTTCCAGACGACAGGGGTTCCAAGGGATATCGTAGTTGATCATCACGCTGCAGCACTGCAGGTTGATGCCCTCCCCGGCGGCTTCCGTGGCAAGTAACACCTGAGCGTTACCGTCCCAGAAATCACGCTCGGCCTGACGCCGGTCCTCCATCGCCATATCGCCGTGGATCTGGGTCGTGGTGTAGCCCCAGTCCCTCACGTGCGCGTCAAGATAGTCCAACGTATCTTTGAACTCCGTGAAGATGATGAGCTGTTCGTCGTTACGCCCCACCCACAGGCCGCAAGCCTCCTCCAGCGCCCGGAGCTTTTCCTGCTTGCCCTGATCGATGAGCGCGTCGGACTGCTCAATCAGCGCGTCCAACTCACGCAGTTCGGTTCTGGCCTTACGCCGCCCCATCCAGGACGCCGCTGCGCGCTCGGCTTCGGATTCCTGCTGCCAGCGGTCGTGCTCCGGCAGTTCCTCCCAGGAGGCCCAGTCCTCGCTGCCCTCCCCGTCCGGGCCTCTCCGCCTTCGATGGTCTTTGATCGCCTTGGCGATTTGATCCCGCATCCGCTTCAGTGACTCTCGAAGTGCGTACGGACTCGATGCCAACCGGCGATCCAGCGTCAGCATCGCGAAGGCGGCATTTTGTTGGCGTGTCGAGGCCATTTGCCGGTAGTGCTGCCGTGCAAATCGGCGCACCCGCCGCAGGAGATCCCCCTCCTCGTGGGTGATGTAGTAGGGGATCGTCTCCACCTCACGGTCTGGATAGAGCGGCTCGTCATTGGGCTTACGCATCTCCTCCTTCGTGCGCCGCAGCACCCTTGGGTTCGCCCCTTCGACGTGCGCGATCATCTCAGCGTCCCGGGGATCGATCAAGCTGACCAGGAGATGATAGTTGTCGGGATCGCCCTTGTGCGGGGTCGCCGTCATCAGCAAGACGTGGGTACTGTGCCGCGATAGGACCTCCCCCAGCTCATAGGCCTGGGTTTTGCGCACCGAGCCGTTAGGGCGGCGATAGGCCGCCATCTTGTGCGCCTCGTCGACGACGACCATATCCCAGTCGACACTTTCCAACGCCTGCCGGATGTAATCCTGGCGGGCAAAGGACAGGGACGTGATGGCAACGTCCGTCTGGCGCCAGATGAGCAGGTGATCGCTGCCCTGCTTGTTGATGTAATCACGATCTATGATGGGTACATCAAGGCCGAACTTGGTCAGGAGCTCCCGCCGCCACTGGATCTTCAACCCCGCTGGGGCGACGATGAGGATGCGTTTCGCCCCCTGCCGGCGCTGCAACTCCTTGATGAGCATCCCGGCCATGATCGTCTTACCGGCGCCGGCGTCGTGCGCCAGTAGCGCTCGCACGACCGGACGGGTCAGCAGGTGTTCGTAGACCGCCTCGAATTGGTGCGGGAGCGGGTCGATGCGGCTGGCATTGAGCGCGGCGTAGGGATCGATGGCGTGAGCGAATCGAAGGCGGTAGGCCTCGATGGCCAGTCGGAAGCGTTCCGGATCCCCGGAGAAGGTCGCCGTCCGGAAGCTCGCGGATCGAACCGGCGTCAGGCGCGCCTTGTCTTGAGGCGCTAGGACGTAGGTCTGGGTCGTGTTATCCTGCCCGTCGGCAACGGTGATCAGGTCATAGGACGTGTGAGGCTTGACCGCAACGACCCGTACCGGCTCTGCCCAGTAGGGCCCACGTATCCAATCACCTTCGCTGATGTCAATGGTCACGGCTTGGCTCCTGTGTTTGAGGCGGATCGCACCCTTCGATTGGAAAGATTCATCGCTGTTGGTCACGTTTTGCACCCAACGCTAAACTCAACGTGGCTGTCATCTCTACGCCACACGTGTGATCACGATATCGTGTTCAAGGCTCTCAGAGAAACGGAGAACCCGCTGACCTCGGAGGTGAGCGCACGCACGTGCGCTCGTTTGACGCCAGCGGGAGTATGGGATACACTGTTCCCATCAGGGCGCCGGAATCGCCTTGGTCGCTGCCCCAGACGTTGTCCCGTCGTGGGGCTTTCTTCTTGGTTGCTTCAGTTTAGCATGCTCTGAAGGGAGTGCAAATCCCGCAAAGGTTGCTGTTGGGCTGGGTCGAATGTTGGGATGCTTTAGCGCGTTGGGGGCCGACATCTTGACCTCCAAATACATCCTTGCGTACCTGCCACGTGATAAGTATCATGCAACCGAGCCACCCAAGGCGAACGATCGTGTTGATCGCTGGGTCAGGATACCCGCAAGCCCGAATGGAAGAACAGGAGGACAGCGTCTGTGAGTAACCACTCAACGTCCGGCAATCCCTTGCCCCAACTCATCTCAGAACTGCCCTTACCTGTGGCGTTGGTCGTCAGCGAGTACCTTGAGGAAACGAACCCCTATCTCAAGTTGCACCGGCTCGTGGATACAGCGGAGATGATCACGCGGTTTTTCTGCGTGGTTACGGTTAATGATGTCTACATCCAGTTAGGTCGTTTCCCATACGACCTCCGGCATGATCAACTGAGAAAACTTCGCCAGCCCACCTTTGGTCGATGGAAGGATATCCTTGCGGCTGCCTTACAAACGCTGGCAGACAAGAAAGGTTCCCCGTTCATCACCGAACTTCCCCGAGTCTGGGATGGAATATGGGCAGACCTAATCGGCAATAACCAAGGAGATCTCCAGGGATACATTCTACCGCTTCGGAACCATCTGGCGCACGTTGGGCGACTTTCCGGGGCCCATGCCCAGGAGCTATTGGTGCATCATCGCCAAAACTTTGAGGATGCTCTTGAACGATTAGCCTTTCTTGAGGACTATCAGTTGGTTGCTTTAGGTGAAGGTACGAGACCTTGGCTCCTCCAGGGCAAAGACGCGGGACGTTGGCAGCCGGATGCATCCGTTTTTCCTAATGGGCAGCTAGCGAACGGTGTCCATCTTGTTCACGGGAACAGAAGCTTGAGACTCTACCCCCTTCACCTTTATGACACGGTAAGTAATCCGCTTGAAGTTCAAGAACATCCTGCTGGATCACACGCAGTGCCTCTGCTCTATCTGCAGTACGATCAGGGTCACCGCTTGATCGAGTATACGGCCTTCGATCCAGAGGTTAGTTTTGCACAACGTGATCGGGTGGTCGAATCGTTCTTCACGATCTTTGACCTGGATACCTGGGATGAAGAAGTCAAGGAACAAGAAGTCCGCAAGAAGGCGAAAAATGAGCTAACTACTGAGTTCAATCGGTACGGCTATGATTTCGACGATCTGGAGAGAGAGTTCCCTGCCCTACGATCACTCAAAGGGCGCAGGGATCGATTGACAGAAGTACAAAATTGGATTTTCGATAGCATCGCCAGTGGGGGAGGTCGGCATATTGTTGGCAAGCCCGGCGTGGGGAAAACAGCCTTCATGTTGGGATTGTGGGAGCGTATCCGCAGCGATGGCAGGTTCAAGTCAATCAACAAGATGCGCTTCTTCTTCCGGGCCGGTGATGCGCGATGTTCGCTCACTGACTTCTATCGGGCGGCAACGCTGCGACTGACCTTGGATTACAAGCTGGACACCGGACTCGGTGATGACTTCGTCGTTAATCCCGCTAAGAGATTCCGAGAAGCGTTGATTGAGGCTCAAGCGAACCGTGATCGGGCGATGTTATTCTTGGTCGATGGTATTGATGAGCTTGGGGACTCGATGCAAGACTTCCTCGATTCTATATGTGACACAGTGAGGCCCGGCGTGATATGGGTGATTGCCAGTCGCCGGGTATCGGCGTTAAGTTGTGACGTCAAGCGGGCCGTGCTGCCCCCTCTGGATGAGAAGGTGATAAGAGCATGGGTAATAGAAGAACTTGGCGAGCTAAAATACGCCTTGATGGAACGAGATGAGGAACAAGAAGATCGAACCTATGGGAACCCTTTCATCGATACCCTGACCGTTCGCGCTGCGGGGCTGCCGCTCTACGTAAGGCACGTCATTGATGACCTTAAGTATCAGCAGTTGACCGTATACGATGAAGCCCTCTTACCGCGTGGCCTCAGTGAGTACTATAAAGTCCTCTTGGCTCGTTTACAGGTCGGGGACGAAGCTCAGATGCTCACCGACATCTTGGCGGTTCTGTTGGTTGCCTTCGAGCCCCTTGATTCCCGAGTGCTATTGGCAATCCTGAATCCTCTCTATGGGTACGTTGATAATCCCCAGCAGTTATTGGATAGTACACTGCAGCGGGCTCAGCCCTTGCTCCACAGACGCTCAACGCAAAACAATAGGATCGGTTGGACACTCTATCACGAGACCCTGCGGGAGCACCTTAGTGGTACCTCGGACTTCAACAATGCGCGGGCACGAGCTGAGCACTATGTGAAGCAGTGGTGCTCGCAATGGCAAGGCCATAAGGAGCTATACGCAATGCGAAACTATGCGCGCCATCTGGCAGCGAGCGGTGACTGGGACGATCTTCGTTCGTTGCTCTTACCGCAGGACGGAGAGATTCCGTGGGCTGAAGCGCGACACGCCGAAGAGGGCACCTATGCCGGTTACATTAGCGACCTCAAACGTCTGGAGCAGCGCGCATCGCAGACGAAGGACCTAGCTTTGCTCATCGAATGCCGCTTGGGGCAGGCGACCGCTTTGAGCATCAGCGATATCCCACCGGAGCTCCTCGCCTATCTAGCCGAAGTGGGAACCACGGAGGGACGCTGGTCTATGGACCAAGTCCTGCGCTATGTATCAGTGATGCCGAGCAAGCGCCGGGATGCAGCCGTGATGGCGCTTGCAGCGATAGAAGATAAGGGGATACGCCGAGAACTAGGGGCGTACGCTCAAGGATTGGCGGATCGCGAGGACCAGGAGCGGATCCTGCAACTTATCGCTCAAGCAGCGAGGGACGTTGATAGCGTGTCCGATGAGAGTGGCGTTCAGCATAGCGCTGGACCCAACGTCGATGTGGAGGAAGCCCTGGCGTTCGCTGACGCTGCGCTCGATGATCTGCCCTCAATCAAGATTCCATTGGATGCACTTCCTGATGAACATCTGCGCCAACGCATATCGGAAATCCGTGAGATTGAGGATCGAGAACGACGACGGAAAGCGGGGATGACTCTCATTCGGCAAATCCAGACATCATCACCCAAACGGAGACTTCGAACGAAACTGGGCCAGACTTTAGCGACGATATCCTCGGACTATCAGGACCGAGTTAAATCGCTGATTGACCTTCTTCCGCGTATGGAAGGTACAGAGCGCAGAAAAGTTATCGCTAAAGCTCTGGAAACTGCTCGTAAGATGCCCAACTACACTGGGTGGACGTTCAACATTGACGACGGGACCACATCCATAAGGGGATCACGTGCGGAGACACTGGCTTGGATGCTACCTTATCTGTCGAGTGAGCAACGAATGCAGGTTCTGGGTGAGATTCGATCTGCTGCGCAGCAATTGGCTGAGGAACCTGAACGGACCAGTCCCTATCTCAAGACCGATATAGCGGAGTCACAAGCAGATTACCAACGAAGAGCGCTTTTGAAGCTAATCCCCCACTTGCCCAAAGACCACCAGCCCTACATCGTGGAATTGGCTCTGTTGGTGCAGCAGCCTTCCGCACAAGAGAAGTATGCGTCAGCGTTAGCGGCGCTCCTCCCATTCGCCGATGAGGACATCCAGTCTCCCGTGATAGAGATAGCGCTGGGTATCGATCGACCAAGAGAGCGAGTGAAAGTTCTCACCGCACTCATTCCGCATTTAGATTGTCAGAAAAGCTCAGAAGCCATAGATACAACCTTAGTTTCAATAGACGTCTTACAAAAACCGATGGAACAAGCCAGTGCTTTGGCACAGGTAGCGATTCTGATCGATGACCCGCAGCGGTCCACAAAGCATTATCAGCGAGCATTAGATCTAGCCTATGAGTATGATCCATTGGATGCAATTAAGATGATAGTCGATATCGCTCCAGAACTGCCGGAGGCGCTCTTCGAAAGAACTCTCGACGAAATGGAGGCTGGATCAAGTCCTACAGAGGATGACTACAGTATCGCTCTGTCGCGTATGGCTCCACATCTACCGATGGATCTGTTTGCTAGATGGTTGACCTTGGCTCGTCAGATTGACTACCCACCTCTACGCATTGAAACGCTAGAATCATTCATTCCTCGATTGAGGGGTGACAAGCGCCTCCACCTGGCGTTGGAAACGTTAGGTGCTGGTCTTTCCATCTCCAAACCAGATACGCGGATAGCTCTATTATTGGTCGTAGCGCCGTTTTGCGATGGTATTTTGAACTATGAAGTGCGTACAGCGTTATGTTGGCAACCTAGGGCAACCATCCGATATGCGCAATCCTGGATTTGGAGCCGATCCGATGCAGTAAGGCGGGAAGCTTGTGCGTACTATACGGCACTAGCGGAAGCCGTCGAAGGGGAGTCAGCCCACCGACAAGCTCTTGAGGCTGTTAAGCTACTGTGTGATCCTGAAGAGTCGGAGAAACCAGAGTCTCCCCTCGAAGGTGAAGACGTATGGCTTTACTTCGATCAGGTGCTTGATGCCACTGCATTGGACAAACTACTGTTAGCAATTCGGGAGAATGTAGAGGCCCTAACAGAGCATAGTAGCAAGGACACCGTTACCCGAATCGCAAATGTCATCGTTGAATTCGGGCGTTGGAACGATAACCTTGCTCACGGGAAGAATGCAGCGACACACTAGGCATTGGTTTGGCCCCCAAGTTTCAAAATCACACGACACTCAAGAGGGTGACCCAAGCCAGGTGAGCAGAATCAACGTGTCATACTGTTGAGGTGAGAGTTTTAGGCTCCCTAAAACTATACGGACAAGGTTTCAAAGGGGTTTCAGGGAGCCTAAAACTCCACCTGGATAGGTTTTAGGGAGCCCAAAACCCCAAAAGGGGGAGGTTTTGGGGAGCCTAAAACCTTGCAAACTGCGCAAATCCGGTATACTAGGCACGTATGCGCAAGAACCTACATGTGCGTACGAACCGATCGATGGCCTAGCAGAAGGATACCAGGATGCCCGGCGAAGCAGAATCACCCCTAAAGGATTGGATCACCACAAAAGAGGCGGCGGAACTGACCGGCTATACCAGCGCCCATATCCGCCAACTCATCAAGCGGGGTAAGCTCCAGGCTCATAAGCTGGGTCGTGATTGGTTCCTGAATCGGGGCGAAGTTGTGGCTTACGCTGAGAAGATGCAGCGGCTCGGACCCGCGAAGTACGATCCCTGGCGCACCGGCGCGCGGGAACGCGCCGAGGATCAGGACGAGGAAACCTGATGCGCGCCGCCTGACGAATACGCCCCAAGTGCTGCCAACTGCTGGCAGCGCTTTTTTGGTTTGGGGGACCTCCCTGGACTTGACGTTGTTCAAAATCTCTATTATACTAATTGCGTATAAGCAATCGGTAAGCATTCCGTGTCTTTTTTTTGCCGTTACCTGACGTGCTAGAGCAATAGCTAATCAAGGAGATCCAATGACCCGCCGAGAGATCACGACCCGAACGATGACAGATACCTGGATCACGACTCAGGCTGCCCAGGAGCTGACCGGCTACTCCCGCGCCTACCTACGGCGGTTGGCGGGGCAGCAGCGGGTGCCCGCCCAGAAGGTGGGCCGCGACTGGCTGCTCCACCGCGACAGCCTGCTGGCCCACAAGGTGCGCATGCAGGCGCTAGGCGATCAGCGCC
>DAOTTS010000164.1:0-15911 GCA_034437735.1 Anaerolineae bacterium | reverse complement strand
TCTTCAATGCCCCAAAATTGCGGGCTTCGCCGAGCGAGGCCGGAGATTACAAATCTCCTCGGAACGAGATGGATAAGACCGCAACCTAACCACAAACCTAATCACAAACCTGATCACAGGTCAAGCGATCAGCTTCCAGCGCATGAGCCATCGCAGGGTCTATCGCGTCTTCGAGGACCCTCCGGGCGTGATCTGGGTCGGCCCGGAAGGCGGCCTTAACCGGTACGTACCCGAGAGCGACGACTTTGTCCGCTACGCGTACCGCGACTTCCCCGCCGGCGCCTAACAAAATGCAACGCCGGCCACCGCCGTATTAATGCCAGAGATCCTGCCAGCGCGCCGGGAGCAGCGTCTCGAGGGTCACGCTGCGATCCGCAGCGAGCAGGATCTCGGCGTCAAGGTTCTCGTTGTTGACCTGGTAGATCAGCTCCCGGCACCGTCCGCACGGCGGCATAAACTTGCCGTCGCCGGAGAGCGTCACGACCTTGACGATCCGCGACTCCCCCATCGTGATCATCTGCGCAATCGCGCCGTGCTCCGCACAGAATCCGATCCCGCACGCCGCGTCCACACACACCCCCACGTAGACGTTGCCGGCCTCCGTCAGGATCGCCGCCCCCACCCCGCCCGCATTGCACTCCGGGCTCAGTTCCCGGTAGTGAATGACCGACTTCGCCCTCTGAATCAGTTCCTCGTGGGTCAATGTCGCTCTCCTCTCTGTATTTTGCCCAACATCCCTCCCACCCTACCACAGGAACGTAAATTCAAAAAGGATGAAATCTTGACAGTCTCAGGTGCGATGCACTCCCGCATACAACCCTCAAGGATCCGCAACGTAGAAGAAGCTTACGAAATCCCTCAAGATCCAAGTGCATTGCAGCGGATAGGTCAGAGCCGCCGGCCCGGAGAAGTCGATCTCCCCCGGGCCGGCGGCTTCTTTGTGCCTCCAGGCAGGCCGAATTGTTGCGCAATTCTGCAGATAGGAGTATGATCAATTGAAAGCTGGCAACATCTATGACGTGAATCGCTAAAAATGCGTGTAAGCGTGAAAGGAGGATAACCAGACCATCGCACGAGAGCACACTCGGTCTTGGCCACGGGTGCCGCTGTCATCGTCGCTGCGCTGACCTCCAAGCAGCCCCCCCAATGCGTGAATAGAAATAAGGAGGGGTTACAGATGAAGTGGAATGAACGTACTACGCCTGCTGTCCGACGTTGGCACGTGAACGTAGGGATCTTCCTGATCCTTGTCACCCTGATCTTGGCACCACCGGGCGCACGCTCCACCCGCGCCCACGGCACCATCACCGTTGATGCGGGGACCACCGACTGGTGCGCCCCCGATTTCCTCGGCACGTATCCCGCAGACACACGGATCTCGTTGACGCCCAACGAAGGATGCACGCACGGCAACGAGGTGCTATGGGAGGATGGGGCCGGAGATACGCGCGGCTTCGCCGTTGAAGGAACTCTGGACCCCGAAGTCGACCTCGACTACTGGGCCACGACCGCCGACGCCACCTACGTCTACTTCCTGATCGGCCTGGGCCCGTACGCCGGCGCGGGAACCCCACCCCACGTCCAGATTGCCATTGCCGCCAACCTTGACTATGCCGGCAATCAGAACTGGTACGATCCCCTGGGGAGCGGAACGGGGGCCTCCGGACGCGAGGTAACGATCTTCCCCGATTACTTGATCACCACCGACGTGCTCACCGGAACCGCGACCCTGTGGGAGGCGACGTCAACCGCCGGGACGTGGACGTCGAGTATGATCGTTCCTTTGGCGTGGTCCGGTCCTACAGGCATCATCGAGGTCGCCCTCCCCTGGGCGGCCTTCAGCGCTGGGCCGTCGTTCGGTCCCGGATCGACCGCGTACGTCACCCTGATGACCGCCCACAGTGCCCCGGCGGACGGGCTCTCGGATGCGCCGGGCACCGCCGAGGATGACGTCATGTCGGAAGAACGATCCGGGCTCAGCACGACCACGGATGATTGCTGCGCCTGTGGGTACGGTGCCTCGGCTTGCGAATGCGCCGACGGCAGCGCCGACGCCTTTACGTGGGTCATCTATCAATCGCCCACCGCCGTCGGCACGCACAGCTTCAAGGGCTGCACGCCGGCACGCCTACCGGCGAGCCTTCCGGTAGGATGCCTGTTGGTAGGGGCTATCATCTGGCTGCGTCGTCATCAACGCCGATAAGCCCATATCTTCCAAACGTTCGGGGCCGGGGACGTCGAGCGCCTTCGCGCTTTCCGCACGTCCCCGGCACCTCGTTTGAGTATCGCGCCTTTCACTTTCGTGGTAAACTTCCCCCTCGAAACGGAGGCGCTGGGGCTCGTCTTCCCCGTCTACCACAAGAGCCTCCCGCTGATCGTCAAGCGCTTCGCCGAGAGGCTGGAGGCGCTGGCCGACGCCCTACATCTGCCGGAGACCCTCGCCAAGCCCGTCTGGTTGAAGATCGCCGGGGTGGAGGATCCCCCTGACGTCCCCTTTATCGAGAGCCGCCAGTGGATGGACGAGGGGTTCCACGCCGACGCGACCTGTACCGGGTGCGGCACGTGCGCCCGGATCTGCCCCGTGCACAACGTCGCGATGGTCGACGATCCCCGGGCCCGGCATCCGGTCCCAACGTGGCAGCACCGCTGCGAGCAGTGCTTTGCCTGCCTCCAGTGGTGCCCGGAGGCGGCCATCCAGTTCGGCGCGCACACCACCGGGCAACCGCGCTACCATCACCCCGACGTCACCCTCGCCGATATGCGGAACCAGGCGTCATGACCACCGCCCAACCCTCGGATTGGGCGACCGAACCGCTGCCCGAACAGCAAACCCGGATCGCCCTCGACCGCCGCTTTGCCCCGGCGGCGATGGCGCGCATCCGGCAGGGGCTCATCCCCCAGGCGATGGAGGACAAGTGATTTGTCCACTGGCAGCACGACGCCCTCCATTTCCATCGCAGTTGGACCGGGACATGCGTCTACGTCGCGCACTTCACCTGCGAAGGCGAGATCTGCCGGATGGTTGCCGCCGACGTCAACCGCGACCCGGCGCAATACACGCAGACCGACGACGCCCTGGACGCGCAGATGATCAACACCCTGATCGACGTGCTCCTGCTCCACCGCGAGGCCCCCTTCCCCCATGAGGGAGCGCCTGCCGCAAAACGCACCCTCCGGCTCTGGACCTGGATCGGCAGGGCGTTATTCGGTCATCACCCGAACGAGGAATGAGCGCGGTCACGGGTAAAGCCCAAGGGAACGGCTAGGTGCGACGCACGTCTGTGCACAACCATCAATGATCAGCGACCTTGAAGAACAAAAATGCTTACGAAGCCCATCAAGGTTCACGTGCGTTGCACCGGGTTTCGAAAATAAGTCTCAAAGAGTCGAACAACCTGAGGCAAAGCTACAGAACCTGCCCAATCCCCTTATTGACAGAAACGCACAGACACGTAAGATTAAGCTAGAAAAGGCTCGTACAAACCACGAGCTCGTAGAAATCTACAACGAAAGGATAAAGCATGAAGACGATACCATTGAGCGACACGGGGGTTGACGTCAGCGCACTCTGCCTGGGCGCGATGAATTTCGGCAGCCGCGACAGCTACGAGACCTCCTACCAGATGCTGGATATGTACTACGACGCCGGTGGGCGATTCCTCGACACGGCGAACGCGTATGCCCGGTGGTTCGACGGCTGCCAGGGCGGCGAGAGCGAGACCCTACTCGGCAAGTGGATGGCCGAGCGGGGCAACCGCGACGAGCTCTTTATCGCCAGCAAGGTCGGCTTCCCGGCCCCCGTCGATGGGCTGGATCAGGGTCTGAAGCCCGACGATGTCGAGCGGGCGATCGACGGCACGCTGGCACGCCTCGGCATCGAGACCGTCGACCTCTATTACGCCCACGTCGACGACCGCACCGTCCCGCTGGAGGAGACGATGACGGCGTTCAACCGGGTGGTCGCATCCGGCAAGGTCCGCTTCCTGGGCGCCAGCAACTACCGGACCTGGCGGCTGGAGCGCGCCCGCACCATGGCCGAGGAGCGCGGCTGGGCCCCATTCATGTGCATGCAGCAGCGCTATACCTACGTCCGCCCGAAACCCAGCTTCAGGCTCGTCCCTCACGTCTACGCCGACCGGCGGATGCTCGAGTACAGTGCCGACGCTGACCTCACGGTGCTCGCCTATTCGCCACTGCAAGGCGGCGCTTACACCCGCGAGGATCGTGACTTCCCCGATCCCTATCAATGGCCCGATACCGAGATGCGGCTGGAAGCCCTGAACGCCGTGGCCGGCGAACTGGACGCCACCCCGCACCAGGTCGTGCTGGCGTGGATGATCCAGAGCGACCCGCCCGTCATCCCCATCATCGCCGCCAGCAAAGAGGCGCAGATGCGCGAGAACCTGGGCGCGCTCGACCTCAACCTGACCGACGACCAGATGACGCGCCTCAACGAAGCCGGCTTCTAAACGCAGTAGGGATCAGTGCCGGGGACTGGCTGTATTGCGCCAGTCCCCGGCACTGATCCCGCCGGCACTGATCCCACACCTAATCCAAAGGAGGCACTATGATTAAGATCGCCGAGGTATTCCACCCCAACGACAAATCGCTGTGGCAGCTGGTCAAACAGTGCGGCGTCAACCACGTCGTGGCCGGCTTCAGCCTGCAACCCAAACCCGACGCCGACCCGGAGCGCCAGCCCTGGAGCTATATGTCACTCCTGCGGATGAAAACCGCCTACCGCGACGCCGGTTTCGACCTGGCCGTCATCGAGAGCCGGCCGCCGATGGAGAAGATCAAGCTCGGGCTGCCCGGTCGGGACGAGGAGATCGCCGTCATCAAGACCCTGATCCGCAATATGGGTCGCTTGGACATCCCCGTCTGGTGCTACGAGTTCATGCCCACGGTCCGCGTGGTGCGCACCTCCCGCACCATCCCCACCCGAGGCGGCGCGCTGGTGACCGGCTACGATCACGACTTGATGAAAAACGCCCCGTTGACCGAGCACGGCGAGGTGCCCGAGTCGCGCATTTGGGAGAACCTGCAATCCTTCCTGGAGGAGGTCGTCCCCGTTGCCGAGGAGGTCGGCGTCAAGCTGGCAGCCCACCCGGACGACCCACCGCTCTCGCCCATCCGGGGGTTCTCGCGCGTCCTGCGCAGCATCGAGAACTACCAGAAGCTCATCGACCTGGTGCCCAGCCCCGCCAACGGGATCGCACTCTGCCAGGGCAACTTCACCCTGATGACCGACGACCTGCCCGGCGCCATCCGGCACTTCGGCAGCCAGGAGAGGATCTTCTTCGTCCACTTCCGCGATGTGCGCGGCACGCCGGAGAAGTTCGTCGAGACCTTCCACGACGACGGCAAGACCGATATGCTGGCATGCCTGAAGGCATACAAGGAGGTCGGCTACGAGGGCGTCTGCCGCCCCGATCACGTCCCGACGATGGAGGGCGACACCTGGGGCCGCCCCGGCTATACCAAGATCGGCCGCCTCTTCGCCATCGGCTATATCAAGGGGCTCCGCGAGGCCGTGTACGCTGACTAAGTCACCGCGCCCGAAGGCCAGAAAAGGAATGCGCGCGCTGCAGACCTTTGGGCTCTGCGATTATGGGAAAATGGAGGTAACCTATGCGCCCCTTGAGCAAAGTAGCCCCTGACTGGTGGGACTACACGACCCTGGACCGGGAAATCCTTGACGACGCAGCCCAGCTGACATCCGAGGATATGCTGGCGCTCAGCCGGCCCGGATTCCGCGTCGTCTTCTACGACACCCTAGAGGACTTCTACCTCGCCGAGGCCCTGGAGTACATCAAAGCCTGGCAGTCGGCGACCCCGGACGCACCGGCCGGGATCTGCGGCCCCATCGGCCCCACGGAGCAGCTGCCGCTGGTGGCCCGGCTGGTCAACGCCCTGGAGATCGACCTGCGGTATGCCCATTTCTGGGCGATGGACGAGTGGGTCGTCGACGGGGAGGCCGTCGCCACCGATCATCCGTTGAGCTTCGAGCGCGCCGACCGCGCACTCTGCTTCGACCGCATCCGGCCCGAGCTGCGGATGCCGGAGGAGAACCTGCACTTCCCCAAGACGGACCTGACCGCCTACAAGGCCAGTTGGGATGAAGCCCGCTGCGTCGTGATGCAGGGCGGGCAGGGCGAGGTCAAGCATTGGGCGTTCAACGACCCGCTCCGGCGGGAGGTGCCCTACAAGGATCAGCCGCCCAGCCCCGAGGCGTACCGCGAGCTGGAGACCCGCGTCGTGGACCTCCATCCCATCACCCTGATCCAGAACGCGCGGACCTCCGGCGGCGGCGTGGTGCAGAACGTGCCCAGCCGGGCCCTGACCGTCGGGCCGGTCGAGACCTGGAAGGCGGAGAAGGTCTCGATCTGGCACGCCGGGACCCACGACAACCCCTTCGGCATGCGGCTCACCGCGCTGATGATCGGCAGGAATCTGCCCGACAGCGCGGTGCCCATGTCGCTCCTGGCCGACCACCCCAACGTGCAGTTCAATTTTTTCCGTGGGGGCATCGGCACCTGCGAAGCGGAGATGCACTAACGTGAGCCGCCGACCGCGACAGTGCCGGGGACTGGCGAAATTCAGCCAGTCCCCGGCACTGTCGCGCCGCACCGATCGAATAACCGATAAAAGGACCGAGCTATGAACCCCATCAAACGCGCCTTCGCCGTCGCCGCCCACCCCGACGACGTCGAGTTCCTGATGTCCGGCACCCTGATGCGGCTGGGACGGGCCGGCTACGACCTGCATATTATGACCATCGCCAACGGCTCGTGCGGCAGCATGACACTGGGGCCTGAGGCGATCGCGCGGGTGCGAGAGGAGGAGGCGCGGGCCGCCGCCCGATCGATGGGCGCGACCTACCACGCGGGCCTGGTCGACGACCTGGCGATCCTCTACGAGCGCCCGCTGCTGGCCCGGGTCGCCGCCGTGATGCGGGAGGTCGCCCCGGAGATCCTGCTGGTGCCCTCGCCCCAGGACTATATGGAGGACCACCAGAACGCCGCGCGCCTCGCCGTCACCGCCGCCTTCGCCCGGGGAATGCCCAACTTCCGCACCGACCCGCCGCGCCCGCCCGTCGACCAACCGGTCACCGTCTACCACGCCCAACCCCACGGCAACCGGGATCCCCTGCGCCATCCGGTTATCCCGGAGCTCTTCGTCGACGTCACCGGCCTGATGGACGCCAAGCGCGCAATGCTGGCGCATCACGAGAGCCAGAAGCGCTGGCTGGGCGAGACGCAGGGGATGGGCTCCTACCTCGACGCGATGGCCGAGATTTGTCGTGAGATCGGCGAGATGTCGGGCCGTTTCCCCTACGCCGAAGGCTGGCGCCGTCGTCTCCACTACGGCTTCTGCGTGGAGGACGCCGATCCCCTCACCGACGCACTCCCGGCGCGCATGTGGCACCGTCCCGGAGGCGCTGCCAGATCCAACCCCGGCTAGCCACCTTCAGGGGAGAGAGCGTCGAGCTTCCGCCAGAATTCGATTTTCTCGGATCGACTGAGCGCGTTAAATGAACGGGACATAGCGTTATCCTTGTGCACGCGTGCCACCTGCTGGGGACAGCCACACCGTGAACGTGCTTCCCTTCCCCACAACGCTCTCCACCTCGATCCGTCCGTCTTGCGCCTCGACCAGACTCTGCGCAATTGCCAGCCCCAACCCGAACCCCGGCGTCGAACGCGACACGTCGCCCCGGTGAAAGCGATCGAAGAGGCGCGCTTCCATCGCCGGTGGGATCCCCGGCCCCTCATCCTTCACGCGGATCCCGACCTCCGCACCAGCCGCGTCAAGCGTGACCTGAATCGGTCCCTCCCCGTACTTAATCGCGTTGTCCACCAGAATCAACAAGACCTGCTTGAGCGCATCCTCATTCGCCACCACAGGGCTGCCACTCGCGGCCTCACAGACGATCGAGCGCGCGGGCGCCAGGATCCGAGCCTGCCGGCAGACGTCGTGAACCAACGGCCCTACGTCAACCGGGCTCAGATCGAGCGCGCGCCCAGCATCAGCCCGGGCGAGGGTCAGAAGATCCTGGACCAGCCGGATCAGCCGCTCGCTCTCCTCCGAAAGATCCTCAACCACGTCCGCCTGCTCCGCCACAGGCAGCGGTGGATCGCGCCGCAGCAAGGTAAGATTCCCCCGGATCGTCGTCAGGGGCGTCCGGAGTTCGTGGGAGACGTCCGCGACGAAGTCTCGCTGCACCTGCAGCGCGTGGGCCACCTGCTGGTACGCCTGCTCCAACCGGGCGAGCATCGTATTGAAGGTCATCGCCAAGCGCCCCAACTCATCCTGCGGCCCTTCGTAATCCACCCGGGAGGAGAAATCACGCGCCTCTCCGATCGCCTCAGCCGTCTGGGTGATCCGCTGGATCGGCCGCAGCGTCGTGCCGGCGAGGAACCAGCCGATCCCAAAGGCGATCAACGTGGTCGAGAGGCTGCCCAGAACCAGGGCCATACCCAGCGCACGCAGCGACCGGTCGCGATCGGCCAGCGGACGGGCCACCTGCACGATGCCAACGACGTTCTCTTCGCCCCCCGGCACGATACCGGCAACGACCGGCACATTGTAAACCAGCCACCGTGTACCCGCCTGCTGGGCAATATCTCGAACCACGGTACCCTTTTGCATCTCCGCAAGCGCCCTGGCGCTTATGGAGAAGGCATCGGCATTCTGATTAACCGGCAGCGGCAGAGGCTCTCCGTTCTTATCCAACATCTGCACCAGATCGCGCCCGATCTCCTCTCGCACAACAGCCTGGATAAAGCGTTGGGCTTCATCCCGGTAGCCTAGATCCCTTGGATCCCGGGGAGGGCCCATCCCCATCTCCATACCCCGGTGGAATCGGGCCCAGGCCCGCACCATCGCCTCGGCGCTCTGTCGGAGATCCTGCGCGATGATCCCCATCGAGGATCGGGCCTGGACAGCATAGAGCACCCCGCTGAAGAGGATCAGAGTCAGCGCGAGGATCGAACTGTAAAGCAGCGTCAGTCGCAGTCGAATCGACATCAGCCGTCCTCTCGCAGCACGTAGCCGACGCCGCGAACCGTCTGGATCAATCTGGATTCGCCACCGGCCTCCATCTTCTTCCTGAGATATCCCACGTAGACCTCAATGATATTATCGTCCCCGACGAAGTTATAGCCCCAGACGTTGGACAAGATCTGCCCTCGCTCCAACACCTGGTTGGGATGCTGCACAAAGTAATGGAGCAGATCAAACTCGGTCGGCGTCAGATCAAAGGCGCGGGCTCCACGGCTGACCTCCCGGGTCAACGGATTGAGGCTCAGATCCGCATAGGTCAACGGCGTGTTCTCCTCCCCCAGGCCGGCACGCCGCAGCAGGGCTTTGACCCGGGCGACGAGCTCGACCGACTCAAAGGGCTTGACCAGATAGTCGTCGGCGCCCCGCTCCAACCCCTCCACCCGGTAGTGGACGGCATCCCGCGCCGTGAGCATCAACACCGGCGTCTCATCGTCCTGATCGCGCAGCGCCCTGAGCACGCCCATCCCGTCCAACTTGGGGATCATCCAGTCGAGCACAATCACGTCCGGACGGTCGTCGAAGACACAGTCCAGCGCTTCAGGCCCATCTTGCGCCGTCAAAACCTGGAAGCCCTCGTAGCTCAGGGTCCGACGCAGCATATTCAGCAGTCGTTGGTCATCATCGACGACCAGTACAGTCCTCATAGGTCTATTGACTCCTCACCTCATGATGGCGACAGATTATGACGACAGATTATGGCGACAGATCTGCCCTCATTATTATAGCACCCTATCTGAGATGCTCCTGGGAGATTGCTGAGAAAACGCTGAGAGGCTATAGATCCGGACATAAGTGCTTAACTTTTTCGTGACACCTATGGAGGCGCGTCAACGCTAACGCATGCTCCGCATCCTCAGTAAATTCTCAGCATCACCTCATAGTTCTCTCAGGTTCGCCGGATAGACTCCAGATGCTTGAGACACAGAGGCTCAGGCACAGGAAAAACCATAGAGGCCAAGGCGAGGAGGTGAGGCACCGCCCCATCCACACAAGGCGGACGATCAGAGATTGATAGGGCTCATCGACAGTCACACGTTCAATGATCCTGAGCAGATCGAGAACTATCACAACACAGACGTAACAGACCAGATCCACCACACATACAGACAGACACATACAGACATTTACAGCAAAGGAGATCAACAGATGTCAGCATTACGAAAGAAAGGCGTAGTTGCAGTCGTCGCCGGCGCGCTCGCGCTTGCCATCGTCGGCGTCGTCGCCCTCGGCTCGACGGGGATGGTGCGTGCATCCAATACTACAGCCTCCGATCCGGCGTCCGTGACCCAGGCCCCACCCTTTCCTGGAGGCGGTCGCGGACGAGGGTTCGGATTGAGAGGGGGCACGATCGATCCTCAGGCCCTTCTCGCCGGGGAGCTCGGGATCACGGTCGAGGAGCTCGAGGCCGCGCAAACACGAGCCCGCGAGGCAGCGGTCGAGCAGGCCGTCGACGAGGGGTTGATCACCGAGGAACAGGCCGACCGGATGCGCACCCGTCAGGCCCTGCGGAGTTACCTCGATCGATACGCGCTACTGGCTGAAGCGCTGGAGATGACGCCGGAGGAACTCCAGGATGCGTTCGCCGACGGCGAAACGGTCAAGACGCTGATGGAGGCGAAGGGCCTTGACAGGGACGCCCTCCAGGATCGCGTCGAGGCCGCTTTTGAGGCGGCGTTGGCCCAGGCCGTCGCCGATGGCGTGATCGCCCAGGAACAGGCCGATGAGATAACGATGGACGGCAAGCCCGGATTCGGCCCGCGTGAGGGTATCCCGATGCCGCAGGGCCCTGGGGGACGCAGGATGCCCCGGGGACGCGGTAGATTCGGCGGCCCGGGGGGACTACCTTTCGCCCCGGAGTCAGAGGGTGAATCCTCCGAGATGGGACTTCGTCGCCCGGGCCTCGGGAACCAACTGGGCGATAGCGACCTCTAGATCTGGCAGCAAGCTTGCCGTTCAGCGATCCTGTGTGGGTGATACCCCACACAGGATCGCTGGTTTCCGAGTACGTCGATGGGCTGGTGCGAAACTACCCCTTAGTATTTGGCCGACAAGAGGTAAGATTAGGTAAGGTCAAGTCGTCTGAAACGTAGGCCCGATCATACCCAGAATAAGCACAGAGATAAAAAAGTGGAAGGATACCGAATGATCAAGAAGACGATGCACACGTTCACGAGGCTCGTGGCGCTTGGGGTGCTTGTGCTGACCGCGTGTGCCCCGCCCATCACCACCGTGCCGACGGCTACCGTAACCCAGGAAGTGATCAAGCCGGTCGCCAAGGATCGGGACGCCGAGCTCGGGCTGAAGCAGGATGCCACGGATCCGGAGATCGAAACGAAGACACCCGCAGCCCTTACCTCAAGCCGGTCAGCGAGTGCAGAGGATCTCCAGGATCGCCTGACGGCGCTCTACCGGGAGACGAATCCTTCGGTCGTGTTTATCCTCGTCTCCAGCGGGGGAGCGAACGCGACGTTAGGGATGGGAAGCGGGACCGGATGGGTTTACGGCACGGAGGGCACCATCGTGACGAACAACCACGTGGTGGACGCCGGGACCTACTATGAGATCGTCTTTCCCAACGGGGATCGGATGGAATCCGACCTGATCGGCAGCGATCCGGACAGCGACCTGGCGGTTCTGCAGGTCGAGGCCCTCCCCGAGGGCGTCGACCCGTTAACACTAGGTGACAGCGAGAGCCTTGAGGTGGGACAGTTCGCCATCGCCATCGGCAACCCCTTCGGCGAGCAGAGCTCGATGTCGTGGGGGATCATCAGCGGTCTCGATCGCAGCCTGCCCTCCCAGCGTTCGACGATGTCCGGCAGTACCTATTCGCTCCCGGCGGTGGTTCAAACCGACGCCCCCATCAACCCCGGCAACTCCGGCGGTCCCCTGTTGAACCTGGAGGGGGAGGTGATCGGGGTCAACGCCGCGATCGCCAGCGATACGCTGTCCAACTCAGGCGTGGGCTTCTCCATCCCCGTCAACGTGGTCAAACGAGTCGTTCCCAGTTTGATCGCGGACGGCGAGGTGACCTATCCCTATATGGGCGTCAGCTTCGACGGTGAGATCTCCCTGCGGGATCTCGAGATCTACGGTATCTCCCAGACCCGGGGCGCCTACGTCATCGAGGTTTTGTCCGGGAGCCCGGCCGATGACGCGGGTCTCACCGGCGCAGATCCGGAGACCGGACGGGGCGGCGACCTGATCGTCGCGATCGACGGCCGGCCCATCGACGATTTCTCGGACCTCAACAGTTTCCTCGTGCTCGAAGCCGAGGTCGGACAGACCGTCGACGTCACCGTCATCCGTGACGGCGAAACCCTCAACCTACCCCTGACCCTCGGGGCCCGCCCTTAATACCATCCTCCCGTCCAAGACGCTCCAAAGACCCCCAACATCCTTCACCCGAGGAGACAGACTATTTCCGCATCCACAACGCACAGCGCAGCGTCCTGGACGGTCGCTGCACCAGCCTATCGCACGACATCAAGCCCTCCATGCTTCTTGAAGGGATCGACGTCGCGATTGAAAGAAGGTCATTTTCAACGCGGAGCCCGCTCGGATGAAGTCCAGCCTCAGCAACCCACAAGGAACGCCAGGACCTGCTGGACCCTTCACCGCTCAAGTGCTTTGCACCAACTCCTTCTAAACGTCCACGGTCGTGGTCATATCGTACCGCTCGCCGGTGCGCGAGGATTCCAAGGCCCCCGCCATCATCTCGGTGATGTGCAGCCCCCACTCGACGCCGACGATGGGCTCGTGATCCTCGACAATGCAATCGATCAGGTGCTGCGTCGACTCATGGTAATAGTTGAAAGCACCCGGTGTGGGCTGCGGCCACTTGGCCTTGCTGGCGTCACCCCGATTCGGAATGTGATACCAGCCGTCGTCATCAACGTGGGGCAGCAGATCCTTCCGTGAGGAGATGATAGACGCCTTCCACCCCGCACCGAACATCAGATTGCCCTCAGTGCCAAAGACCTGCAGGGCCCCGCCACCGGTGCCCGGCAGGACGGGGTGGTAGATCCGGCCCACGTGACAGGTGCCCACGCTGCCCTCGACCATCTCGTAGAGGGAGTAGGCCTGATCGACGGCCTCCATCTTGGCTGGCTGGGTGCGCGGCAGGTCGAGGACAACGTCCCAATAGTTGGCATCGTCCGGATCGGTCGCGTCGGCCAGAAACTCATCGTACTTGTGCTCCGGCACAATCGTGTGATCGGTCACCGCGATGTGCGTATGCGCAAAGACGCTCTTGCACGGGCCGAGAATCGAGACGATCTGCGTCGGCGCATAGGGCAGGTCGAAGAGAAAGCCCCCGCTGTCCTCGGCGTAGAACGCCGCCTGACCGTACGGATTGCTGCCCAGGGCCGGACCGTACGTCGTTGGACCGGTCCACCCCAGGGAGAACCACAGGATCTCGCCAAGCACACCGGCTTTAACAAGCTCCCGCAGCTGAGCATAGTCCGGATCGAGCGGTGTGTTCGAGCTGGGCTCGATGATCGCTTTCACGCCGGCCCTCCGGATCGCCTCGGCGATCTTCCTGGCATCCTCCATCCGGGTGGCCATCGGCTTCTGGATCAGCACGTGCTTCCCGCGCTCAACCGCAGCCAACGTGAAGTCCACGTGCGTTCCCGGCGCGGTCAGGATAAAGACGGCGTCAAGATCCGCCTGATCCAGCATCGTATAATAGTCGAGATACTGCTCGCGCGCGCCAAAGAGTCGCGCGCTTGCCTCCGTGCGGGTCTCGTAGAGATCGCATACCGCGACCAGATCGACCGTGTCCATCCTCGCCAGATAGGGCAGGTAATACGCCGTCGCCACCACCCCACACCCGACAACCCCAACCTTCACCTTATCGTGACGCATAAGCCATTGCCTCCCTTGATACGTCGGCCATACCCTATCCGTACATCCCACTCGCTTTCACTGCGGCGATAAACGCATTTACGTGCGCCATCGAAGTATCCGCCTGGATGATGTGCGCCGGCGCGCACAGATAACCCCCACCGTCCCCCAATACGCGAATCTTTTCCGCCACGTCCGCTTCAATCGTCTCGGGCGTGCCGTTGGGAAGCAGATGCTGTTGGTCGATCGCACCCCAGAAGGCGAGGTCGTCGCCGAACTCCCGCTTCAGGGCGTCGGGCTCGTGGCCCGGCACGTTGGGCTGGACCGGATTGAAGACGTCAACCCCGATCTCGACCAGATCCCCCAGTAGCGGCGCCACCGCCCCATCGCTGTGGAACGCGATGATCACCTCCGGGTTGACCGACCGCAGCGCCTCGATGATCTCCCGGTAGCGCGGTTTGAAAACGCGGCGCCACATTCGCGGCGAGATCATAAGCCCGGTCTGGGTGCCGAAGTCATCACCCATCCAGATGGCGTCGACGCCCAGCGCAGTGAGGGCCGTGCCCACCCCGATCGTGAACGCCTTGACGCGATCGAGCAGGACCGGAACGTACGCCTCGCCCATCGCCAGGTCAACCATGAACTTCTCCATACCGACCATATGCCACGCCATCTCAAACATCGTCAGCTCCAGGTCGCCGATGATGAAATAGTCATCCCGGTACGCCGCGACCTGTGCTCTGGCGTCCGCGAACCGCCCCGGCGCGTCGGGATCCGGGAAGTCGAACGCTTCCACCTCCGCGGCTGAGGTGACGTCCGCCAACGGCGCCGCTACCACCTCCATATAGAGTGGCCCCTGGCGCATCACCATGCCGAACTCGTTCACGATATCACCCTCGGGCGTCCTCGGGTGTGTATAACCCGCCGGTAGACTGCCCCCGACGACCACACAGTCGCTACCCATCGCCGTGCGCAGCGCGTTGCCCGAGATGCGGTACGTCACATCCTCGTAGTACGAGGTCGTATACTCGACCAGGATCTCATAGACCTCACTGAACCCCTCCAGGAGCGAGCGGCACAGGTCGAACTGCAGCGGCACCCGATCGGGCAACGCCAATCGCGTCAAGGCGTTCAAAACACGTTCCTTCGAATTCATTGATCCCTCCCCATGATCCGTGGATCCGTGATCCATTACCCATCATCCATCCACATCAGCCCACTACATCCTCACCCTCAGATCCAAGCGCGGCTTCGATCAGGGCGACGGTCTGCATCACCAGCGGACGATCGTCCTTCCGCAATGCCGCATCCACCATCCGTGCGGTGAGGACGTACAGCCGCAGGCCGACCCGCACCTCATCCCTCACCGTCAGCGCCCCACCGACCCCCGTCGCTCCCGCTGAATACGAAGTATACCCAATTATCAAAGCCCGTCACACTGTGGCGGATTTTTCCTATTATGCTCTGGTACGATCGCGGGAGCAATCCGAACTTGAAGGCTCTTTGTGTTTTGGGATTCCTCTGAGTTGACCTAGAATATGCCTATCTTGTGACCTCAATACGCAGAAGATCGCCGAGAGCTCACTGTGATGCCCTAGCCGCGTCAGCACTGGCCACGCTACCTCCCAGCTACCAGGCTGGGTTCGGTGCTTGTGCTCCATTAGCCTGTTGCACCGGTCTCGCGTAATTGCGTTTCCGGTTTCGTGGAGAGTGCGTTCCTCAGCAGGGCGAAGAAGTCAGCAAACGCACCCTAGGTGAGGGAGAGGAGACAAAAACCCAAGTCCGAGGCTACCTGATCGGAGAAGTTTTCATTGCTCTTTCTCACAGAGGAAGCTCGTTGTAGTGTGGGTGGATTTTGAGCTGCTGGCGTGGCGATGATAATGAGCTATAATTTACTGGACTTTGGCGAAAACAGGGGAAAAAATGGGAGCAAGAGAGAATCCGAGTAGAATAGAGGTATCCAAACCAAATCTACCGGAGGTCTCTCTTGCTTAAGCAAATTG
>DAOTTS010000163.1:0-42005 GCA_034437735.1 Anaerolineae bacterium | reverse complement strand
GCGAAACACTAAATTCAGCGCCTGCCGCGCACTTCCGAAGACCTGGTTTCCGTTTCTCGACAGCTTCCACTTGTCTTATCGCTTGCGTTTTGATCATATTTGGAATTGCTGAAGGTTAGGGTAATCACAGCCTACCGTAACCACAGCATACTGTAACCACAGCATACTGTAAGCTGACGCGTTAAGGATTGCGTTTTAGTTACAGGTTCGGGTATCTTGGCATTTGACCTGCGGGAAGGTTGGAGTAGCCTACGGGATACTACGGGAGATGGGACGATCTCTGAGTGAGGATTGGATTGTGGATATGGGGTGTAGCCCTAAGGGTAGGAGAGGGATGCCCCCTGGACTGAGGGAAGCTATGGACCAGACGCAGATTACGATCGCGGTTGCAGCCGATCTCGACCTGGAAGTAACGCGGGTCAAGTCGGCGGTGAAGCTCTTTGATGAGGGGAACACGATCCCCTTTGTGGCCCGCTACCGCAAGGAGTTGACGGACTCACTTGACGAGGAGGATCTCCGCCAGGTGGCCGAGCGGTTGGGGTACCGGCGAAAGATGGAATCGCGGCGGGCCTCGATCCTCGACAGTCTGGAGGATCAGGATGTCCTCTCCCCCGAGCTCGAAGCGGAGGTCAAGGCCGCGGATACGCACCAGCGGCTGGAGGACCTCTACCGTCCCTATAAGCCCAAGCGGCAGACGCGGGCGACCGTCGCCCGGGAGAAGGGGCTCGCGCCGCTGGCGGAACGGGTCTTGGCCCAGCCCCTCGACGTGGATCGAGCGGCGTTGGCCGCCGAGTTCCTCTCCGAGGAGGTCCCCTCGACGCAGGAGGCCTACGAGGGCGCCCGGGATATCGTGGCCGAGAGGATCGCAGACGACCCCGACATCCGCGCGGCGCTGCGCGCCCTGCTGCAGCGCCACGGCACCCTCGCCGTCTCCGTGACCGATGAGAGCAAGGATCCCAAGGGGACCTACAAGCTCTACTACCATTATTATGGGGATTTCCGTACGCTCCGCCCTCACCAGATTCTGGCTCTGAACCGTGGGGAGCGAGAGGGGATCCTGGAGCTCAAGATCGAGGTGGCGGAACCCGAGGCGATGGGCGAGCTGGCGCGCCGTTACCCCCACGACATGGGGAGTCCGTTGGCGGACGATCTGCTCGAGGCCAGAAGGGATGGTTACCACCGGCTGCTCTTTCCGGCGATGGTGCGCGAGGTCCGCCGGGAGCTGACCGAGACGGCGGATGCGCACGCGATTGACGTCTTCGCGGAGAACCTGAGTTCGCTGCTCCTGCAGCCGCCCCTGCGCGATCGCCGGGTGATCGGCATCGATCCCGGCTACCGGACCGGATGCAAGGTCGCCCTGGTCGACGCCACCGGCCGGGTGATGGCGGCTGGCACGATCTACCCGAGTCGGGACGCCCGCCAGGCCAAGCGAACCCTCAAGGACCTGGTCGAGCGTTACAGTATGAACGTGATTGCCATTGGGAATGGGACGGCCAGCCGCGAGACCGAGGCGTTGGTCGCCGAGGTGATTGGGGAGGGGATGGACGTCCAGTATACGATCGTCAACGAGGCCGGGGCGTCGGTCTATTCGGCGTCGCGGTTGGCCCGGCAGGAGCTTCCGGAGCTCGATGTCTCGCTGCGGGGGGCGGTCTCCATCGCGCGGCGGCTTCAGGATCCGCTGGCGGAGCTGGTCAAGATCGATCCCAAGGCCATCGGCGTGGGCCTCTACCAACACGACGTGAACCAGACGGCGCTGGCCGAGGCGTTGGATACGGTCGTCGAGTCGACGGTCAACCGGGTGGGTGCGGATCTCAATACGGCCTCTCCGGCGCTGCTCCAGTATATCTCGGGCATCGGCCCGAAGCTGGCCGAGGCTATCGTCACCCACCGGGATGAGCACGGCTCATTCTCGGAGCTGCGGGATTTGACGGACGTCTCCGGTGTAGGACCGAAGACCTTCCAGCAGGCGGCAGGTTTCCTGCGCATCCCTAATGGCCCCGAGCTCCTGGATAATACGCCCATTCATCCCGAGAGCTATGACGTGGCCGAGGCTGTGTTGGCCCGGCTCGGATGCGCGCTGGGAGATCCTGAACTATCCCAGACGCTGCACGACCTCTATCGGGGGGATGCGATCGACCTTATGGCCGAGGCGCTCGAGGTGGGGCGTCCCACGTTGGAGGATATCCTTGCGGCGCTTGCCAGCCCGGGGCGAGACCCCCGGGATGCGCTCGAAGGGCCGGTGCTGCGCAGTGACGTGCTGACCATCGAAGATCTCAGCGAGGGGATGCGGCTGAAGGGGACGATCCGCAACGTGGTGGATTTTGGGGCCTTTGTGGACATCGGGGTCAAGCGTAACGGGCTGATTCACATCAGCCATATGGGACCGGGGTACGTGCGCGACCCCCACGAACGGGTCGCCGTGGGCGACGTCGTCGAGGTTGAGGTGCTCAGCATCGACGTTCAGCGTGGGCGCATTGGGCTGGCTCTGATCGTCTAAGTAGGTGCGAATAAGTATCTTAACGTCGCTCGCAGCCCCCGTCCCCGGGGGCGGGGTTAAGGAACTTTTACGGAGTTACTTAGTGGGGTTGTTGATGGCGCGTCAAGTGGTCCATACACTCGTGAGCAAATAATATAGATTGATTTGCGCAATTCATTGCTTTGTGTTACACTATGGTCGTTCTTTCAAATCGTTCATCGATGGGAGACCTGGTTATGCGTTCACCCCTCGTGGTGGTTCAAGAGGTACTTCACGTGTTGAAAAGCAATCGTCTTTCCGAATCCGTGATGGCACAGGTGATCGGAAAGATCGCGCACCTAACCCAGTGGCCTGGGGTTATGGTGTTACAGGCGTGTGATGGGCCGGACGAACTTCGGGTTGTAGCGGCGGCAGGCCCGCTGGCCCCTGACCTTGACGTCAAGGTCGCTACGACCGGGGGGGGGATTGGCCGTGTTTGGGCGTCCGCTGCCCCATGTTACGTACCCAAGTTTGAGGGTGGATCCCCCGGTATCCCGGGTGTGGAGGGGGGCTCGAGCGCTTTCTTCACCCCTATCAAGCTGGGCGAGCGGATGGAGGCGCTTCTGGCTGTCCTGGGATCCCAACCCGAGGCGTTCGGAGATGGGGATCGGCAGTTAGCGGAGTCCCTGGGCGATGCCCTGACGCTGGCGTGGCAGAACGCCCGTCTTCACACGACGCTTCATCAAGAGGTCCGCGAGCGGCAGCGGGTGGAGGATCACCTCTGGACGACAGTACGCAAGACCGAGACCCTCTATCGGATCGGGCGGTCGCTGATCGGTCCGTATCAGTTCGATGAGATTCTCCAGGAGGCGATGAACACCCTTGCCGGGGCGCTGCACGCCCACCGCACCGTGTTGATGATGCTCGATATGCAGGCGGAGACGATTACCCAGTTTACCGCCGGTGGGTCGGGATATCGCAGCCTGAAGCGCCCCACGTTTGAGGCATGTCGTGAAGGACTTGTCGGCGATGTCATCCGGCAGGGCGTTCCGGTGACCTTCTCCGACTCCGAGGTGCGGGAGTTTGAAGACCAAGCATGCTGGGGCTCGGCCGATCCGAGGGGATCGATGGCGGCGGTGCCGCTCTTTCTTCGCGGTGAGCCCTCCGGTGTCCTCATTGCCGTCAATCGCTCGGATCAACCGGCGTTCTCTCAGGAGGACACCGATATGATGATGGCCATTGCCGGGCAGGTTGTCTCTGCTATTCAGAATGCCGAGTTGTTCCAGGCTGTGCGTGAGGAGCGACGACGCTTAAACGCGTTGGTGCAGTCCAGCCGTGACGGTATTATGCTGTTGAGCGAAAAATCGAAGATCCTGGTCATCAACCGACCAGCACTCCAATTCTTGTCCCTTTCGGGCACGCCGGACGATTGGCAGCAGCGGTCGTTCTCGGACGTGTTGGCCGCGTTGCAGGCGTATGCCGAAGAGGCCGTCGACGAGATCAGGGTTGAGATGGACCGCATTGCATCCGGCGATGATTCACCGGGCGAAGGGGAGTTCACGATCGGGCTGCGGATCGTGCATTGGCTCAATCTCCCGGTTCAGGGCGATGCTCAGACGATGGGCCGGCTCTATGTGCTCCGGAACGTGACGGACGAACGGTTGCTCGAGCAGTTCCGGGAGGATCTGACCCATACGATGGTCCACGACCTGCGCAATCCCCTTACCGGCATCTCGTCCTCGCTCAAGCTCTTGCAGGGCCACGCGAACGACCTGCTTCCGCCCCGGTATCAAAGGATCTTGGATATCGCGGTCAACAGCGCCGACCGCATGCTCAAACTCGTCAACGCGATCCTGGACATCAGCCGGCTGGAGAGCGGGCGTATGCCCCTCGATCCGACGCCCTTTGAGGTGCAGGATCTGGTGGAAAGCGTCTCGCTGATGGAGACCAGCCTGGTCGAGGAGCGCGGGTTGACCTATGAGGTCTGCATCAATGACGATCTCCCGCTGGCCTGGGGGGATAAGACCCTCATCGAACGCGTGATTCAGAATCTGGTTGCCAACGCGGTGAAATTCACGCCGCCCGGGGGCCGCGTGCGCATCGAGGCCTATGCTGAACCTGAGGCCCCTGAGACGCTATGGGTGTCAGTGCAGGATACCGGGCCCGGCATCCCGCCGGAGATCCGTGAGCACCTCTTCCAGAAGTTCGTGACCGGTCAGCAGGAACACTCGGGAAGCGGCCTGGGCCTGGCCTTCTGCCGCATGGTCATGGAGGCCCACGGCGAGCGCATCTGGGTCTCGCAGACCTCTGAATCGGGCACGACCTTTACCTTCACGCTGCCTCAGGCTGCTCAGGTCCTCGCCAACCCCGATTAGATGACTGCCGTCTATAGGTAGTATCCTCAGTGCTTTAAAAATGCTCCGAGTCCCCGTCCTCGGGGACGGCCTTTGCAAGGCACCGACGCTTCAAAGCATCCATGAAACAGGGAAGTGTCAGAGGATTTTAACTTACGGATCTTTGGTTCACGTCCCTTGCGCTCGGTTGGCGCCGGCTTTTTTCGTGCTAGACTTGCAGCTATGAGTTGGCTCAGTCTGCCCGGGCGATTGCAGGACTTCCGGTCCCTTTTGCGTGCTTTGGATTGGCATGCGCTGGCGCGTGACGTGGCTCGGGAGGCCCAGGCCCGTCTGGTGATCATCGGTCCCGTCAACAGCGGCAAATCCACCCTCTTCAACGTGCTGCACGGCCATACGCTGTCCAGTGTCAGTGCCGTGCCGGGGACGACGAAGGGCGTCGTGGAGCATCCGTTGGGTCCTTTCCTGCTGGTGGACACGCCCGGGTTCGGCGAGGTGTGGGGTATCGATCGGGCCGAGACCGCGCGCGACGCTGTGGTACGCGCTGACGTCATTGTCCTGTTGCTCGACGCCGCCGCCGGCGTGCGGCAGAGTGACCACGATCTGCTCACGTCGATGCGCGGGTTTGGGGTGCCGGTCGTCGTGGCCCTGAACAAGATCGATCTCGTCAAGAAGGATCTGCCCTGGATTCTGGAGAACGCCGAGTCGCTGCTGGGCGTCCGGCCGATCCCGATTTCAGCCCGCACCCAGGCGGGTCTGATGGATGACCTGCTGCCGGTGATCTTTGAGGCGCAGCCGTCCATCGCGACGGCCCTGGCGCGGGCGATGCCCGCGCAGCGGGCGGGGTGGGTGCAGCGTATCATACGGCGTACGTCGCTGACCAACGCGCTGATTGCCCTGCAGCCCATTCCGGGTCTGGATATTCCGTTGCTTCTGACCGCTCATATCCGCATGGTGCTCCGCATCGCGTCGGCCTACGGTCAGTCGATGGACGTCAGCCACGCGCGCGAGCTGCTGACTGCCATGGCCGGGAGTCTGCTCTCGCGGTATCTGACCATACAACTGGCAAAGCTGGTGCCGGGGCTGGGGTGGGTGGTCTCGGCGGCCCTTTCGGGCCTGTCGACGTGGGGGATGGGGCAGGCGGCCCAGGCGTACTTCGAGACCGGGGGGCAGATTTCGTCGCCTGATCTCGAACGGCTCTACCACCGGGCCGTGCGAACCGCCCGGCGGCGGTTGTTCCGGCGAAAGACGAAGGGGACAGGCGAAGCATCTGGCTGGACTGACAGCGGAGGGCGCGATGGTCTCGGAGCGCGGAAGCACGGAGACGGAGGAACGTGAGGGCGAACACGCGCAGTTGCACGCCCGGTACCGCCGGTATCTGGTTGCGACGGCGGTCGTGAGCCTGCTGGTCGGCGGGGTGATCGGTGCGTTGGGATTCGACGCTGCCGTCGACCAGCCGATCGGCCTGACGCCCCCACCGTCGTGGCTGACGCCGGTCGGGCAGCAGGTCGGGGTTGTGTTGACGATGCCGCCCACGGTGACACCTCGGATGTTTCACGTCTACGTCAGCGGCGCGGTCGCTCAGCCGCAGGTCGTGACGCTGCCCGAGGGTAGTCTGGTCGCGGAGGCGATCGATGCTGCCGGGGGCGCGCTTCCGGCCTCGGACCTGAACGGGCTGAATCTGGCAGCCCTGGTGCGCGATCATGATCACATCTTCGTGCCCGGAGCGTCGGATGAGGCCGTATCATCCGATAGCCCGACGGCCCCCGTGGCGTCGACGGCGTTGGTCGATATCAACACCGCGCCGGTCGATCGGTTGGATCTTCTGCCCGGGATCGGTCCAACCCGGGCGGCGGAGATCGTCGCGTATCGGGAGGCGAACGGCCCGTTCACGTCGACGGACGCGCTGCTGAACGTGCCCGGGATCGGTCCCGGCATCTACGCGGATATCAAGCCGTGGATTACGGTTGAGTGATCGGTTGGTGTGAGGAGCGTAAGGATACGATAACGGTATGATCAAATCGATAGGCGTCTGGTACGTGGCCCTGCAGGGGTTCGCGCTGGTGGGATGGCCGTTGGCGTTTGCGTGGTTGCGGCACCTGCCGTCGCGCGGCTATGCCGCCGCAAAGGCCCTCGGCCTTCTGCTCTCCGGGGTGGTCCTGTGGTGGGGAGGCAGCCTGCATCTGTGGCCGAACACCGCCGGTGCGGTCGTGACCTCGGCGCTGCTGATCCTCGGGTTCGGCCTCTGGCTGATGCGGGGCCGGTGGCGCGAGGCCGGGCGCTGGTGGCGGGCCCGGTGGCGCCTGGTGCTGACGACGGAGGTCCTCTTCTTGGCGGCGTTCGTGATCTGGGCGTTCGTGCGCGCCTCCCAGCCGATGCTCCAGACCGCTGGCGGGGAGAAGTGGATGGAGATCGCGTTCCTTCAGTCGGTGGTCCGGGCGCCGGCCATGCCGCCCCACGATCCCTGGCTCTCCGGGTTTGCCATCTCGTACTACTATCTCGGCTATCTGTTGATGGGGATGCTCACCCGGCTGACGGCGATACCGGCGTCGATCGCGTTCAACCTGAGCAACGCCGGCTGGTTTGCCCTCACCGCTGTGGGGGGATATGGGCTGGTCTACGATCTTCTCGGCGGTCGGGGGCTTATCCGGGCGCTGACTGCCCCCCTGTTGATGCTGGTCGCGGGCAACGGTGAGGGGCTGTTGGAGGTCTTCCACGCCCGGGGGCTCTTCTCCGCCGGGTTCTGGAAGTGGATGGGGATTCGGAACCTCGATCAACCGCCCGTCCCGCCCTATACCTGGCAGCCCCAGCGATTTTTCTGGTGGTGGCAGGCCTCCCGCACCCTTCAGGATACGACGCCCTGGGGAGATCCGCAGGATGTCATCGACGAGTTTCCGGCGTTCAGTTTTATCCTGGGCGATATGCACCCGCACCTTTTGGCTTTGCCCTTCGTCATCCTGACCGTCGTCCTGGCTTACGAGCTCTACCGGCGGGCCCGCACCCGCAGCCGGATCGTCCCGGAGACCCGCGTGCAGCCGCTGCACGCGGGCTGGGAGACGGTGGTCGGGCCGGCGGTGCTCCTGGGAGCCCTGGGGTTTCTCAACACCTGGGATCTGCCCATCTATTGGTTCCTGGTCGTGGGCGCGGTGATCCTGGGCCGCTATCTCGCCGGGGAGCGGGGCATCCAGCCGTTCGGCGCCGCCGTCGTGGGGATGATCCGGGATGGGGTGGTGATGGGTGTACTGAGCCTCCTCCTTTATCTGCCTTTCTGGCTGGGCCTTCGCTCGCAGGCCGGTGGGGTGCTCCCCAACGTCTTCAACGCGACCCAGTGGCAGCAGTTCGTGGTGATGTTCCTCCCGCTCCTGGTGCCGGTGACCGGCTTGCTGATAGCGACAGCCCGTCGGGTCAGGCTCAACCCGCTTCACGTCCTCGGTGGGGGGATCGTTCTCATCCTCGTGATCGCGGTGGTGAGCCTCCTCGTCGGTTCGGTCACGGCCTATCCGTATCTGCGGATGATCCTCACCGGGGAACCGGTACAGGGATACACGATGGCGCCCGAGGTCGCCGTGGCTGCGGTGATGCGGCGCCTGAAAAACCCCTGGGTCTCCGTCGCTTTGGCGGTCGGCGTGAGCGCGGCGGTTCTCGCGGTGCTTACCCCCGGAGAGGAACGGGACGAGGCGTCTCTGGGCGCCATGGGCTTTCCGCTGTTGATGGCGGGGGTTGGGCTGCTGCTGACCCTGGCCCCGGAGTTCGTCTATCTCAAGGACGTCTTTATGACCCGGATGAATACCATCTTCAAGTTTTATTTTCAGGCCTGGGTGCTCTGGAGCTTGGCCGGGGCGTGGATGGTGGCACGGTGGATCGACGACCAGCGCGGGCGCGGCCCGCGTCGGTGGCCTGTGGCGTTGGCTCTTGCCCTCTCGGCGATCTTCATCGCGGCGGGGTTGGTCTACACCGGACTGGCGGTGCCCGCGCGCGCCCGCGAGCAGGGCGTGCCCTGGACCCTCGACGGCGCGGCGTGGATGGCGACTGTGCATCCGGCGGACGATGCCGCGATTCATTGGCTGAACCGGAACGTTCCGGGGGCACCTGTCATCGTGGAGGCCCCGGGGGATCAGCGGGCGGCCTACGTCTATGAGGGGCGCGTCTCCGCCCTGACCGGGTTGCCGGCGGTCTTGGGCTGGGGGGGGCACCAGATGCAGTGGCGGGGTAACTACGACGAGCCGGCGCGCCGGGAGGTGGATCTGCAGACGCTCTACACGACCCTCGATCCGGCGGAGGCCCGGGCGATCCTCGACCGCTATCGGGTGACGTACGTGTACGTCGGGCCGGTGGAGCGGGGGCGGTATCCCGAGTCCGGACTGCAGAAGTTCGCGACGATGTTCCCCGCCGCCTACGAGGGGCAGGACGTCACGATTTATCGAGTGGACGGGGCCGCGTTGCCCTGATCGGTTGATCTTGTGCGTAAATTTGGTACGATAGGGGCCACGTTATCCAAGAAGCGAGGGGCTATGAACGACACGAAAAGCGCGAAATTAGCACGACCTGAATCGACAGAGGACCTTGAGGAATTGCTTGAGGAATTGGCCACCGATTTTATCCGCACGGCTGTGGTCGAGGATATCCGGTCCGGGCGATTCGATGGACGGGTTCACACCCGGTTTCCACCGGAGCCCAACGGGTACCTTCATATCGGGCACGCCAAGGCCCTGGCCATCGATGCCGGGGTTGCGGAGGACTTCGGCGGCACGTTCAACCTGCGGTTCGACGACACGAATCCCGTGAAAGAGGAGGAGGAGTTCGTCGACGGGATCGTGGCCGACGTGCGTTGGCTGGGTCACGATTTCGGAGATACCGTCTATTTCGGCTCGGATTACTTCGAGCAGATGTACGAATGGGCCGAGCAGTTGATTCGTCAGGGTCAGGCTTACGTCGACGATCTGAGCGCCGAGGAGATTCGTGAATACCGCGGCACGCTGACGGAGCCGGGGACCAACAGCCCCTATCGTGATCGGTCGGTGGAGGAGAACCTGGACCTCTTCCGGCGGATGCGGGCCGGGGAGTTCGAGGAGGGCTCCCGGGTGCTGCGCGCCAAGATCGATATGAGATCCCCCAACCTCAATCTGCGCGATCCGGTGATGTACCGGATTCTGCACGAGTCCCACCACCGTCAGGGCGATGATTGGTGCATCTACCCGATGTACGACTGGGCCCACGGGTTGGAGGACTCGATCGAGCGGATCACGCACTCGCTCTGCGACCTGGGGTACCGGGATCACCGCCCGCTCTATAATTGGTTCCTGGAGCAATTGGACATCTACCACCCGAGGCAGATCGAGTTTGCGCGGCTTTTTATGAACTACACGGTATTGAGCAAGCGTAAGCTGCGCCTGTTGGTCGAGCAGGGCTACGTCGACGGGTGGGACGATCCCCGGATGCCCACCATCGCCGGGCTGCGCCGCCGGGGCGTCACCCCGGAGGCCATCGCGAATTTTATGGACCGCATCGGTATCTCCACCGCGAACAGCGTGGTCGACGTGGGGATGTTCGAGCACGCGATCCGGGAGGATCTCAACGAGCACGCGCCGCGTGTCATGGCCGTGCTGGAGCCCCTCAAGATGGTCATCGATAACTATCCGGAGGATAAGGTCGAGTGGCTCGAGATGCCCAACCACCCGTACAATTCGGACTTCGGCACCCGCAAGGTCCCGTTTTGCCGGGAGGTCTACATCGAGCGTGAGGACTTCATGGAGGAGCCGCCGCCGAAGTACCGGCGGCTGGCGCCCGGACGCGAGGTCCGTCTGATGTCCGCATATCTGGTCACCTACAGCGACGTGGTCAAGGATGAGGACGGTAACGTCGTCGAGATCCACTGTACGTACGATCCGGAGACCCGGGGTGGGGACGCGCCGGACGGGCGCAAGATCCGAGGGACGCTCCATTGGGTCTCGGCGCCGCACGCGGTGGACGTGGAGGCGCGTCTCTACGACCGGCTCTTCGACGTCGAGGATCCGGAGGACGTTGACGAGGACGCCGGGGAGACCTTCCTGGACAACGTCAACCCGGACTCACTGGTCGTGCTCTCCGAGGTCAAAGCGGAGCCCGGCCTGGTCGAAAAGGACGCCGGTTTTCGATGCCAGTTTATGCGCAAGGGCTACTATTGTGTCGATCCCGATACCACCGAGGATCACCTGGTTCTCAACCGCACGATCTCGCTGCGGGACACGTGGGCCAAGATCCGACGAAAGCAACAGCGGCGCAAGCGAAAATAGCGGCGTAAGACGAACCAATCGCCGGTCGTTGACGCGACGCGACGTCGTGCCGGCGGAGTGTAGTGTGAAGAGTCCCCCGACCTGGTGTGACGGGGGATTCTTTGGCTTATGGATCTGGTCATGAATAATTAAGACGTTTATGCATATCCATGGGTGTTACGGAAAAGTTAAGCGTTTTATGTCCAGATCTCTATGTCGAACAATCCGTTGAATGTAGGTATCAAGGATGAGGTTAGGCAACCGTGGATAATGTTCTAAACATTGCAGCGCAGTTTCGTCTCGCGTCCGGTACGGTCGCGGCGGTCAAGCCCTACGGCACCGGCAACATCAACGATACGTACCTCGTGACGGTGGACGGTGGGGCCCAGCGACGCTTTATCCTTCAGCGCATCAACCAGCGGGTCTTTCCCTATCCCAAGCTGATCATGGTGAACCTGCGGGCGTTCTCGGAGCATATCGCGGCCAAACGGGGCGATCGCCCGGCGGACGCGGAGGCGCGCTGGGAGCTGCCCCAGGTCGTCCCGACGCATGATGGGCAGGATTACGTGATTGACGAGGCTGGCGAGTTCTGGCGCGCGATCACGTTTATCGAGGGAACCCGGGCCTATCCCAAGGTGCGCGACGCCCAGCACGCCCGAGAGGCCGGATACGCCCTGGGGCGCTTCCAGCAGCTCATCAGCGATATGGACGTCGCGGATCTGCACGATACGCTCCCGGGGTTTCATATTCTGCCCAGTTATCTCGCTCACTATCAGGAGGTGTTGGACACCGGTCCGGAGCGTTTAACCGAATCCGATGCCCACGTGTGCGCATCCTTTATTGACGCGCATCGCGATCATGCGCTGGTCCTGGAACAGGCGCGGGATCGCGGTGCCCTCCGAGTGCGTCCGATTCACGGCGACCCCAAGATCGATAACATTATGATCGACGTTCGCACGGGCCGTGCGGTCAGTATCGTGGATCTGGACACGGTCAAGCCGGGTCTCGTTCAATATGACATCGGCGACTGCCTGCGATCGAGCTGCAATCCCTTGGGCGAGGAGACCCACGAGTTCGATGACGTGGCCTTCAATCTGGACCTCGCCGAGATGATCCTGCGCGGATACCTGCCTCAGGTCGAGGCCTTCTTCGCCGATACGGACTACACTATGATCTATGACGCGCTGTGGTGCCTGGCTTTTGAGATGGGGCTGCGGTTTTTCACCGACTATCTGGAAGGTGACGTCTACTTCAAGGTCAGCTATCCGCGCAACAACTTGATGCGCGCGCGGGTTCAGTTTACGCTTGCTGAGAGCATTGCGGCGCAGAAGCGCGAGATCCGCGCCCTGGTGGACACCTTGCGACGGGGCCGCTAGCATGCCGGACGTCAGGGAGGATTCGAGGTGGGTTGGGGCTGCCGTCGTGATGCTGGTATTGATCGCGTTGGCGTCGCGCCTGGTCGGACTCGGCGGGGTCCCCCTGGCCCCGGATGAAGCCCGGCATGCCCTGGAAGCCCTCGATGCGGTGAACGGTGCGGGGTGGCCCGCGCAGACCGAGAGCCCGGCCCTGCTGACCGGTCAATATCTGATCTTTCTCGTCGCCGGCGCGGAGACGTTCGCGGCGCGGCTGGTCCCGGCGGTCGCCGGCCTGGCGGTGGTCCTGCTTGCCCTGGCGTGGCGCCGCTGGTTGGGGACGATCGGCGCGTTAGTGGCTGCCGTCATGCTGCTCGTCTCCCCGCTGATGCTCTGGACGGCCCGCCAGGCGTCCGGCACGTCCATCGGCGTGCTTGCGGTTGCGCTGCTCTTTGTCGCCGCGCTGCGCACTTCCGCCGAGCGGGACTCGGACCGGATCCGAGATCTCGCGATCACCCTGGGCGTGGGGGTGGGCCTGGTCAGTGCCCCGGTCTTCTTCGATCTGCTGCTCGCCGGTCTGGCGACCGCCCTCCTGGCCCGGAGAGGCTCCCTGCGCAGGCATCTGCGGGTTTGGATCCGCCCGGCGCTTTGGGGGCTGGGGGTGGCCGTGCTCATTGCACTGGCGGGCGGACTGCGTTGGACCGGATGGGCCGGCATCGGCGGGCCGCTGGCGGCCTGGTTTCGGGCGTGGCGGACGCCCCGTGCGCTCGGCACCCGCCCAAGATGGTTGCTTCTCTACGAACCAGCGCTCCTGGGGTTGACCGTCCTGGGCATGGGGTGGGCACTGGCCCGCCGCCGGAACGCGACCCTGGTCGTGGCGATCTGGGGGGGATTGACGCTGGCTCTGGTCGCGCTTCGGGGCAGCGACGACCCCACCGCCCTGAGCGCGGCGGTTCTGCCGTGGGCTTGGGTTGCCGGCGCGACCGCACGCGATGGGCTGCGGGATATTGTCCCGTCGGAGTTTCGTTGGATGGGGCTTCACATTCTGCTCGCGCTCATCCTCTGGACGCCGGTCCTTTGGGGCCTCGCCCAGCACACGCAATCGGGTCTCTACGGGGAGCAGCCCGGGTTTCTCGTTATGATTGGGGCGTTGGTGTTGGTTGCGATGCAGGCGCTGGTTGCGTTTCTCTTTGCCACCGTCCTTCCGGCGCCTCTCCTGTGGCGCGGGGCATGGGGCGGCGCCCTTCTGGCGCTGTTGTTTCTTCAGGTGAGTTTCGCGCTGGGACTCTCGTTCGTGCGACCGACCTCGCCCGCCGAGCCGGCGGTGACGGCTGCGGCCTCCCCGGATCTGGCGGCGCTGCGTCACGAGCTGGATCAAATTGGTGTGGCGCGTGGGGCCCGGCGGGATGCTCTGGAGGTCGCGATTCTGGATCGAGATTCCGCGCTCACCGCGACCCTGCGTTGGGTTCTGCGCGATTTTCGCCGGCTGCACGTCGTCGAGTCGTGGCCGCCGGGCTTTGAAGGTGTGCTATTGACTCCTGAGCAGTTTTCGTTGAGCGAGATTGCGGTCTTGGATACTGAGACCTTGCAGAACTGGCGGGGGATGCCGTTCGTCGCTGTTGTTCAGGGGCAGGATGGGGTGCCGCCGTGCCAGCGGTTGGTCCCTCCCTATTGCCCTGATACCGCTCGCTGGTATCTTTATAGGGAGAGTGGAGAGCGACCTATCAAGACGCACGTGATACTCTGGCGTGATCTCTCGACGTCGTGAACGTTCAGGGCGGTCGGGTAGAGGCGGGGAGAATGGAGGCAGGGTGTGTTCGACGCTCGCTTCCCCCGGAGCGCGCTCTAGACATGAAGGAGAGTTTAACTATGCCTGCCTATCGAAAGGCGAGCATTCGTGAACTGACCCAGGCTGCGGCCCGGTTAGATGGACATTTTACCCAAGGGAATCTGCGTCGCGACAAGGAGACCGGTGAGTGGATGGTCGGCAGCACCCCGCTGGATGAATGGTTGGCCCGTCACGAGGACGAGGAGGTGACCCTGATCCTGCTCTCGATGGATGAGGGGAAGCGGTTGGATAAGCGGGTGTGCCAGACGTGCGGACGGGAATACGTGGGCTATGAGTGCCCCCACTGCCGTGAGATCCGCATTCGATTGCGGGGCCGCTGAGGACGTGCGATTGGTTGCGGGCGGTTTCAATGGTACAATTCCCCCGAAACTGACGAGCGTGCGCGGTGAGACGAGCGGGCGCGATAAAACGAGCGGGCGCGATAAAACGAGCGTGCGCGGATGTGAAATCTGGAATCGTATCTGTTTAGTCTTCTGAGGTGCAACGCACTTTTACGCTTGGCAAATAGGTACGGTATGCACTAAGTGCATGTTATGGACTCAATTTAAGTGCGTTGCACCTGGTCTGCTCACATAACTAAACGATTACAAGTGGCCTTTACCCGGTAGTTACGCAGAGATACACAGAGAAAGTCAATATAATCTCTGTGGAACTCTGTGTATTCTCTGAGAAGCTCTGTGTAACTAAAAAAGTTTATCGTCTACAAAGTGTCAGGTAAGTAGATCTGGAGTTAGCAATATAGGAGGGCGTGGGTGAAAATTCAGGAGTATATACAGATCCTTCGCCGGCGTGGTTGGATCCTTGTGTTGGCCATCGTCGTGACGGCCGCCAGCGCGTTTGTCTTTAGCGAACTGCAGACGCCGATCTACCGCTCCAGCGTTGAGGTCTCCATTCAATTAGCCCGTCCGGACCTGAGTCTGACGCAGTCCGCCAAGCAGCTGTTACGCTCCTATGCCAACGTGATGTTGTCGGAGAAGCGTGCCAGTATGGTCATCGATGCGTTGGGCCTCTATATGGCGCCGGGCGATCTCAAGGATGACGTCAAGATCGAGGCCGATGATTCGATTATGGTGATCAAGATCACGGTGGATAATCCTGACGGCGATCTGGCGAACGACATCGCCAACACCTGGGCCCAGCTTCTGGTCCAATGGCGCGGCGAGAAAAACGATCAGCAGGACAAAGAGGATCGCGTCTTCGCGGAGGTGATCGATCCGGCCTCCTACGCGCTTCTCCGTCCCAAGGCGAAGGTCAACGTCGCGGCCGGTGCGTTTATGGGGTTGGTGATCGGGGTCGTCGTCGTGTTGGTGCTCGAGTGGTTGGAGGCCGGGGTGATCTACGACCCTAATGCGGTGGAAACCGAGACCGGGTTGACGGTGATGGGCGTGATTCCCCCCGTTTCATCCAAGGGACGCCACCGCGCGTGACGGCTAAGTAGGTGCGAAAAAGCATCTTAACGTTGCTCGTAGCCACCGTCCCCGGGGGCGGGTGTTACAGAACTTTTACGGAGTTACTTAGCGCGTAACGGCGATGAATCGCCGACGACGAACGAATCTACGAACGGATCTCAATGTTAGAGGAGTGGCAGATGGAACAAGCGGATTTAGTGACGTTGCGGGAACCCCGCAGCCCGGCGACTGAGGCCTACCGGGCGCTCCACGCGAACCTCAAGTTTGCCAGCATCGATCGATCCCTGAACGCGATGGTGGTCGCGCCGCCGGACGTCGCGGGGTTGGATGACGATGTGGCGGCCAATCTGGCCGTGGTGATGGCGCAGGCCGGGCAGCAGGTGATCCTGATCGATGCGGACCTCCGCCGCCCGAGGCTCCAGGACCTCTTCGATCTCGACCAGGAACCGGGGGTGACCGACGTGGTGTTGAGCCGCGATGAGGCGATGGAAATTCCCCTGAGGTCCACCGAGGTGGCGGGGCTCCGGGTGATTCCCAGCGGGGCGCTCCCCCCCAATCCAGCGGACGTCCTGGGCAGCCAATCGATGGAGGGCCTGCTGGCGCGTCTTCAGGAGGAGGCGGATATCGTGATCTTCACCGCTCCCCCGGTGACGGTGGCGGTGGATGCCTCGGTATTGGCCGCTCAGACCGATGGCCTGATGCTCGTCGTCCGGTCGGGGCACACCCGCCGCGACCGCATCGAGCAGGCCAAGGAGCAGTTGAAGCGCTTCCGGGCGCGGCTCCTGGGGGCGGTGATGACCAATGCGCCCAAACAGGGGCGGTTGACGGGATATTGATCGTTTGGCACAGCAGCAGGCTGCGCGAGACACGAAGGGAGTGAAGGATGAAGGGATTGATTCTCAGTGGTGGCAAGGGCACGCGGCTCTACCCGCTCACGTTTACGAGCGCCAAGCAGTTGATCCCGGTCGCCAACAAGCCGGTGCTCTTTCGCGTGATTGAGTCCATCCGCGATGCGGGCATCACGGACATCGGGATCGTCGTCGGCGATACGGCCGAGGATATCCAGGCGGCCGTGCGGGACGGCAGCCGGTGGGGCGTCAATATCACCTATGTCCGGCAGGAGGCCCCCCTGGGATTGGCGCACGCGGTCAAGATCAGCCGCGATTTCCTCGGGGACGATCGCTTTGTGATGTTCCTCGGCGACAACGTCATTGAGGGTGGGATTTCGACGCTGATTCAGGAGTTTGCCGGGTCGGACTGGAACAGCCAGATCGTGCTGACCGAGGTTGCGCATCCCGAATCGTACGGGGTCGCCGAGTTGGACGCCGAGGGCCAGGTCGTTCGGCTGATTGAGAAGCCTGAGAGTCCCCCGTCCAATCTGGCGCTCGTGGGGATCTATATGTTCGACGCGCACATCTTCGAGGCCGTGAACAACATCCGGCCCTCATGGCGGGGCGAGCTGGAGATCACCGACGCCATCCAGTGGCTGGTCGAGAACGGGTACTCGGTCTTCCCCTACGTCCACGAGGGCTGGTGGATCGACACCGGCCAACCCGGCGATATGCTTGAGGCCAACAGCAAGGTGTTGGATGAGCTGGTGCCCCGGATCGACGGCTACGTCGACCGCGACTCCGAGGTGGACAGTCGGGTCACCGTGGAGGAGGGCGCCGAGATCATCAACAGCATCGTGCGGGGACCGGCGATCATCGGGGAGAACACCCGGATCGTAAACGCCTATATCGGTCCGTTTACGTCCATCAGCCGCAACTGCCAGATCAAGGACAGCGAGATCGAGCGGTCGATCGTCCTGGAGGACAGCATTATCGAGGCGCTCCCGGCCCGGGTGCAGGACAGCCTGATCGGGCGCAAGGTCGTGCTGAAGCGCTCGCCGATCCGCCCGAAGGCGCTCAAACTGACGATCGGCGATTACAGCCACCTCGGCCTTCTCTAAAAGCTTCACCCCATCGCGGGCCGGAGGTGTCCCCTTGGGGATCTCCGGCCCGCAGTCTGTTCTTATCCCCCTGAAGGGAAACGTTCTTGGCACGTTGGCTTTACAGCCCACCTCTCGGATCCCCGCGCCCTACTCCCCCGACGGATACCCAAGCACCCGCACCTCGGCGGTCAGCGGCGCCGTGGCGCCGACCTGCAGCGTGATCGTGTACGTACCGTACAGCAGGAACGGCGACCCCGGCACGCCGGTCAGACTGTCCCAGATGACGCCCTCGGGTTCGCCCGTCCAGGTCCCGCGCTTCGTTCGGACCGGTTCGCCGTTGCGGTACCACGCGCTCTCCCACTTCATACCCGGCGTCAGGGAATCGCACGCGGTGCCCGCATAGATCGCCTGGGTGTACCAGTCGAAGAGCGTCAGGGGCAGGTACGGCTCGCCCTCCGGCGTGAGCCCGGCGGCGGTGAAGAGGGGCCCGCATACCGGCGATCCCGAGTCCGGCGTCGCGGTCGGCTTCGGGGTCGGGAGCGGCGTCGGCGCCGGCGGGGCGACGTCAAACGCATACGTGCGGTGAACGTCGTCCATCAGGGTGACGGTCGCTTCGTAGCTGCCCGGTGCGAACGCGCCCCCGCCGCTCTGATAGCACGGCACAGCCGTCGTGCCCGTCTGCTCGTCCAGCCCACCGTTCCGCTTGCAGACGACCTCACCGTTGTGTGTGACCGTCAGCCAATAGGGGGCGCCCGGGCAGGCATCGGCGTAGGTGATCTGCACGTAAAAGTGCCGGGTCTCGGGCGCCAGGGGGGCCTGGGGTTCTCCGCCCGGAATCAGGGCGATGCCCATAGCTTCGATGCTGGGCGCCTCGGTCTGGATGGTGAAGGGCTGGACGGCCAACGTCTCTTCCTGCCAGGCGACCCGCACCTCGTAGTCGCCGGGGGCGAGGGGCGTCCCACCCGGAAAGGGCACGTAGAGCTCCCCACTCTGCCCCGACCAGGTGCCCTGATTGAGCGGCTCGTCCCCGCCCCTGCGGTAGAGGGACCAGGACGCGCTCGCGTCCCGGATCTCCGGCCCGGCGACCTGGACGTCCTGCCGGAGCTGGGTGGCTTCACGGCAGAGGGTGGGTGGGCCCTGAAGAAACTGGACGGTGGGAGGCCGAGGCGTGACCTCGGGCTCAGGGGTCGACGTGGGCGCACAGGCGCCCAGCAGCCAGCTTGCCAGCAGGCCGATAAAGAGTCCGGTTACGATGAACGGTGCGTGACGTGGCTCTCGTTGCTTTCGGTTTGAGCGACCCATGGTTGAAGCTCCTTTATCATCGCCTCCGCATATTCGCGCCAGTGCGGATGCTCTCCAACGTCCAGGTAAGCCTCAAAATCTGCGATGGCTTGATCGTATGCGCCCATCTCCTGATGGGCGACCCCACGGTTGAAGCGGGCCTCGTCGAGGTCCCCGTCGAGCTTGTAGGCGAGGGTGAGGTCGTGAACCGCCTGGTGCGAATTCTCCAACTCTCGCCAGTTGAGGATCCCCCGATCCAGGTAGGCTCTGGCAAACCCCGGATCCCAGTGGATGGCCTTGGAGAAATAGCGGTCGGCGGTCTTGTACGCCCACTCCAGGCCGGCGGTGTTGGCCACGTAGCGGTGGGAGAGTCCCCAGCCGTAGTAGAAGCGCGCGACCAGGCGTCTCATCCCTCGGATGATGGAATCGACGATGCTCATCCGGTCAGCCTCCGGTAGACGTCCGCCGTCGCCTGGGCGATGTGTTCCTGCGTGTAGTGCGCCAGGACGCGGGCCCGTCCGCGCCGGCCCAGTGCCGCGCGCCGGTCGGGATCGGCGATCAGGGTGTCCAGCGCCGACCGCAAGGCTGCGACGTCCGCCTCCGGAAAGGTCAGACCGGCATCGCCGATGACGTAGGGGATCTCCCCGGTCTCGGATCCGACGACGGTGGCCCCGCTGGCCATGGCCTCGATGAGCACCCGCCCGAACTGCTCGGCCCAGTTGCGCCGCTTTCGGGAGGGCAAAACCAGGATGTCGAGGTCGCGGTAGATGTCGGGCATGGACGTCGAGGGCACCGTATCCCGGAAGGTGACGGCGTCCTGAATGCCGAGATGGGCCGCGTGGGCCTTGAGGTCCGGGGCTGCCGGCCCGCTCCCCAGGATGGTCGTGTGCCACGGTCCCGCCAGCGAACCCAACGCCTCCAGCAGCAGGTCGACCCCTTTCTCAGGCACCAGGCGTCCGACGTACGCGATGTGCACGCCGTCGTCCGGGCGTTGGTGCTCGGGTGGGTGAAAGAGGGACGGATCCACTCCGAACTGGGGGATGACGGCTAAAGGCTTGGCGAATCCTTTCGCCCGCCACACGCGGGCTGCCGACTCGCTGCCGACCATCCCGTAATTGACGTGGCTGAGATTGTAGCGCTCCATCCAGGAGAAGGGCGGGGGATAGCGGAGGTGCAGGTTCTGCCACGAAAACCAGAGCGTCTTTGCACCGGCCCGTCGCGCGATCCGGTTCGCGTGGTACGTGGCGAAGTTATAGGGCTCCTCGTCGATGTGCACGATGTCCGGCTGCACGCTGTCCATAAGGTCTCCGAACTTGGGATAGAAGTGGAGATGGTAGGATCCGTTGAACGCGATCGGCGTGATCTCGAGGCGGTAGCCCCGGGTGTACGCGTGCTGGACCTCGGTGCGGCCTCCGACGTCCTTCCACGCCGGTGGCACGGCCACGACCAGGTCGAGACCCGGGGCGGCATCCACCAGCTCTTCGAGCTTACGCTGGTACGTGCCGACGACGCACGCCTTGGACAGCATCAGCACCCGCAAGGGTGTCGCCTCCACCTCTCGGGGTCCATAGGTCCGGCATACCGGCGGTATCGGTGGAACGTCCCCGGTGCCCGCAACGAGCGCATCCGATTTCGCATAAGCCCCCGTAGTATAGCCGATGTGGCCCGAATAAGAAACCCTTCGCCCTCTTTAGTGACAAACTCTAATACTCCATATCATGACTATTGACAAAGTGTGAATAGTATGCTATAGTTAGGTTGGATTTGATAGAGGTGGCAAGGAGGTGAGACACATGCCGAGATATGATGGAACTGGACCTCAAGGTCAGGGTCCTCTCACAGGGAGAGGGCAGGGTCAGTGCACGTCGACGCCTGCCGGCTCGAATCGGCCGCTCGGGTTCTTCCAGCGCCTGGGCTTAGGCCTGGGGCGCCGTGGTGGGCGCGGGGGTCGTGCCGGACGCGCAGGACGTGGTGGACGTGGTGGTCGTGGCGGCGGACGCCGCCGCTGAGGCTTTAACGTTTGCCGGCTCGGATGGGCGCGATGCCTCTCCGGGTCGGCTTTTAAGTAGGTGCGAAGAAGCCTCTTAACGTCGCTGGGGGTTAAGGAACTTTTGCGGAGTTACTTGTCTATATGGGACTTGTGGTCATAGTTGTGAACATACATGGAGGTAAGTGAAATGCCTAGAGGCGATCAAACCGGACCGCGCGGACGCGGTCCGATGACAGGACGTGGCATGGGATACTGTGCCGGCTACGACAGCCCCGGTTACGCCCGACCCGGTGTCTATGGTGGCGGCGGACGGGGTTGGGGCGGGCGCGGTGGTGGATGGGGTGGCGGTCGAGGATGGCGCCATCGCTATTATGCGTCCGGCGTGCCCGGATGGGCGCGCGCGGACTACGACGGGCCTCAGCCCGGGCCGGTTGCGGCCGGGCCCTATCCCGGCCCGCAGGCGCCCGCGCCGGAGCAGGAGATGCGCTATCTGCAAGAGCAGGCTGACGTGCTCCAGCAGCAGCTCGATCAGATCCAGCAGCGTATCTCGGAGCTTGACGCCCAGGAGTAGAGCCATCGTTGGACGCGGGAGACACACAGCGCTGGGCCCTTATACAGGGCCCAGCGTTCTGCATGGGGGTGTCCCAACCCGCAACCGTTGCGTCAGATGGCGAGGTGCGTCCATAGATCCCCGCACTGAGGGGAATGCACTCCCGTGCACAACCATCAATGATCAGCAACGTTGAAGAACGAAAAAGCTTACGAAACCCTTCACGGTTCTAGTGCGTTGCACCGGGTTTCAAGCACAAGCCTCAAATCACCAGGACTGCCGGTCCCTCTCCCTCAAGGGGGAGTTAGGAGGGGGGTGACTGATGGGCGGGCTCCGTCCATCCCCCATGTCGCAGGATAATGCTCTGCACCGGCACCCCGATGTCCTCGGCGATCACCGGGCACTTGGCCTGGAGCAGGAAGAAGATCCGGTCGTCGCCGGGGCTGAGCGTCTCATAGTTGGCCTGTCCCTTGGCGAGGATCAACGTGGCCTCCTCGAAGCGGCGGCGGAAATCCGGCTTGCAGCGGTGGAGGAGTGTCCCCGGCGCGTCGGAGCCGGTGGTCACCAGGTCCGCGACTTCGCCCAGACCGGCGGCCTGGGCGTCCGCCAGCGTGGCGTCGTTGAGTATCGGCCCGCCCTTCACCGCGTAGGTCACCGGGACCGGCAGCGCCTCGATCAGCAGCCGGTCGAAGACCGTCTCCCCGGCGTTGTCCGCCAGATAGAGCACCGATTCGGCGCGGGCCAGGGCCGTGCGAAGTGGGGCCAAGTCGCCGAGGGTGAAAGGCGTGGTCAAGACCCGGTCCAACGTTGCCTCCAGCTCGTAGGTGCTGCCGGGCCCGAAGTCGATGATGTTGCCGGCGATCGCGGCGCGGATCGCAAGCTCCAACGGGTCGTCGGCGGTGCGGCACCGGGCCTTCACGTCCGGATAGAGGGCCAGCGCCTGGGCCGTCGCGCGGTCCTTGACCTCGCGGTAGGGATCGCCGTGGTCGACCATCTCGCGGACCAGGCGGTGGATGCGGTCCCCGATCTCGGGTGGGGTGCTCGTGGCGTCGAGGTCCTGGAGCAGGGACAGGGTCGCCCGGACGACCTGGCGCTGCTGATCCTCGGTCGCCTCAACCATGCGGGCGGCGTCCAGCGCCTGCCTCAGGAAGCAGGGGTAACACGACAGATACGTTTTCATCGTTTGGTGTCCTTGATGTGAAAGACTCTCGAACGTGCGTTTCTGTAGAAATGTAAAGTCATCTGCAACCTCACCTATCCTACTGACTATTTACATTTTGTCAATAGCCGCTGCCGTTTTGCTGCTCTCGCTGAAAGCCCCTCAATCCTCAGTCCTCCCAATCCCCAGAATTTCCCTTGACAAATCTCCAGCCTGGGCTAGAATGGTAGTCGGCTGGCCGAGATAGCTCAGTCTGGTAGAGCAGTGGACTGAAAATCCGCGTGTCCGCAGTTCGATTCTGCGTCTCGGCACCACAAAGCACGGGCCGCTTTACGCGGCCCGTTTGCATTTCCCCCCCAATCGCGCGTATAATACCCGTAAAGCCCAACGGGCATAGGCCGTAGACAGCCATCCAGACAGCCACCCATCGTGTGCATAGGAGATACGCTATGGATTTCGAGTTATTTCGCCATACATTGATGAAGGACGCCGAGTTGATCATGTGGTTAACCGAGGAGATGCCCGAGGGTCAGGCGCGGTGGAAGCCGGATCCCGAAACCTGGTCGGTGCTGGAGGTCATCAACCACCTGGCGGATGAGGAGGTGGAGGATTTCCGTGCGATGTTGGATCTCATCCTTCACGCGCCGACGCGCCCGTTGCCGTCCATCGACCCGATGGGCTGGGTGACCGCGCGGGACTACAATGCCCGGGCGCTGACCCCCTCAGTTCAGCGGTTGATGAGCGAACGGCAGCGCTCGTTAGCGTGGCTGCGCGAGCTGGACGCGCCCGATTGGGACGCGGCGGTCCGGATGCCCCACGGCGAGATGCGGGCGGGGGATATGGTCGCGTCGTGGGTCGCCCACGATCAATGGCATATTCAGCAGTTGGTTCAGATCCGGCAGGCCTATCTGGTGGAGCGCGCGAAGCCCTACCGGACGGCGTACGCCGGAGCCCTATAAATAACGAGTTTCCGTGCCGACGCCCCCGAGACGGGGGCTGGAAGCATTGTGGGCTCTAATGACAAAAGGAGAAGAAAGGTGAGCAAGCTGATCACGACGCTGGGAACCCTGGAAGCGGACGAATTGGAGATGATCCTGCCGCACGAGCACATCTTCGTGGGCATGGAGACGGAGCGCCCCCCGGCACAGACCGACGTCGAGGATGTCGTGGCCCTGATGGCGCCGGAGGTCGAAAAGGCGAAGGACGCGGGGATCACCGCACTGGTCGCCTGCACCCCGGTAGGCGTCGGACGGTACGTCGCGGCGGTCAAGGCGGTCTCGGAGGAGACCGATTTCCCCATCGTTGTGCCGACGGGTATCTACCGGGAGCCCTGGATCCCGGATTGGGCGCACAACGCCGAGGAGGAGGCGCTCCGCGATTGGATGCTGGGCGAGCTTCAGGGCGAGATTGAGGACACGGGCGTTCAGGCCGCCTGGATCAAGCTGAGCGCGGGTGATGAGGATATGACCGAGACCGAGGCGAAGATTCTGCGCGCGGCGGGGACTGCCGGGCGGGAGACCCATGCGTGCATCGGGAGCCATACGGTCGCCGGGCGGGTGGTGAAGGACCAACTGGCGGTCCTGGAGGAGGTCGGGTACCCCCTCGACCGCTTTATCTGGATCCACGCGCAGAACGAGGACGACTTCGACGTCAACGTCGAGTTGGCCCGCCGGGGGGTGTGGATCGAGTACGACGCCATCGGCAGCGCCTCCTTTGACGACGACTTCTTCATCGACCGCATCCGCCGGATGTTGGACGCGGGGTTGGGGGACCGCTTGCTGCTCAGCCACGACCGGGGCTGGTACGATCCGTCCAAGCCGAGCGGCGGCACGCCCCGGCCCTTCACGTACATCAGCGAGACCTTCCTGCCGAAGCTTGAGGAGGCCGGTATAGATGAGGATACGGTTCGGAAGATGACGGTCGATAACCCTTTCCGCGCCTTTGCCCGTTGATATTGGGCGCGTGGATCGAATCTAAAAAGGAGAAAGCATGATGAAAGATGTCTGGAGCTCGAGCTACGAGCCGATCATTGATGGTCACGTCCATATGGGCAGCATTGACACCGAGCCGTTGATTTTGGATGTCTTTGAGGCGGCGGGCCTTGATCAGATGAACCTCGTCTCCATTCAGGATGCGGCCTCGGGCAGCGGGCTTGCGCAGTCGCTTTACATGAAGGCGATGCACCCGCGCCGGTTCTACGTCTTCGCCGGGTTGAACCACGCGGAGAAACTGACCGACGGTGAGGTCTCGACGCCCAGCCTCGTGGACCAGGTGGATCAGTTCGTGGCGATGGGATGTGACGGGATCAAGATGATCGAGGGCAAGCCCACCTCGCGGCAGACGTTGGATATCCGGCTCGATGCTCCCTATTACGAGGACTATTGGGCCCGCGTCGAGGAACTGCAGATGCCCCTCGTCTGGCACGTCAATGATCCCGAGGAGTTCTGGGATCCGGAGAGAACCCCGGACTGGGCCAAAGAGCGGAACTGGGGGTACGGCCCGGAGGACGTGGCATACGAGCAGCTCTACGACGAGGTCGACAACGTCCTGGCCCGCTATCCCGACCTGCACGTGATCTTCGCCCACTTCTACTTCCTCTCGGCGGACCTGGAACGGGCGACGCGGTTCTTTGAGGCGCACCCCACCGTGCACTTCGACCTGACGCCCGGCGTTGAGATGCTGCACAACCTCTCGACGGACGTGGACGCCAGCCGCGATTTCTTCCTGAAGTACGCCGACCGCATCGTCTTCGGCACCGATATCTCAAGCCGGAATACGCTGGAGGAGGCGCGGCTCCGGGCCGGCCTCGTCTACCGCTGGTTGGAGACCGAGGACGCGTTCCCGGTCCCGGAGGCCGCCGACTTCCTGCTGGGCGGCCCGGAGGACGGCCTGATCCAGGGGATGGCGCTGCCGGAGGAGACGTTGGCGGCCATCTATCGCGAGAACTTCGTCCGGCTGACCGGCCCGCTGCCCAAGGCGCTGGCTATGGACGAGGTCGTGGCGGGATGCCGGCAGATCGCCGGGATCGCCGAGGCAATGTCCGGCACGCCCGAGGATGAGACCGAGGCGGGGCGGGTGGCCGAGCTGTTGAGCAAGCTGTAACGTAGGGCCGGGAGGGGGCCTTGTCCGGGCGTCTCTTTCGCCTATACTAGGAACAGAGAGACGAACCTACGCCTGTGGATGAGGAGAATCACCTATGATGCCATTGAAGGATAACATACCCTCCCGGCAGTTTCCCGTCGTCACCGTCGGGCTCGTCGTCATCAATGCGGTCATCTTTCTCATCGAGGCGATGATGGGGCCGCAGGCGACGGCGGTCACGAATACGTTCGGGGTGGTGCCGCAGCGCCTCACGTCGGCGTGGTTGAACCCGATGCAGCTTTTGACGCTCTTCACCTCAATGTACCTTCACGGGGGGTGGGCCCACCTCATCGGCAATATGCTCTATCTTTGGATCTTCGGGGATAACGTGGAGGAGAGCATGGGCCGGCTGCGGTTCTTTATCTTCTATACCCTCTCCGGGCTCGTCGCGGTCTTGATCCAGGTGATGGCGGCGCCGCAGCTCGACGTACCCATCATCGGGGCGAGTGGGGCCATCGCTGGCGTGTTGGGGGCCTATCTGCTGCTCTTCCCCAAGGCTCGGGTTCAGACGCTCGTGCCCTCCTTCTACTTCTACCGGCTCGTCTGGCTGCCGGCGGTCATCGTGTTGGGCGGCTGGTTTTTGATTCAGCTCCTCAACGGGCTTGCCTCCATCAACGTCAATATGCAGACCGGGGGGGTGGCCTGGTGGGCGCACATCGGCGGGTTCGGCGCGGGGATGCTGTTACAGTTCGTCTTCCGGCGTGACGATTACGACCCGCCGTCTCAGCGGTTGGAACGGCGGCGCGCGCAGCCCCGGAGCCTTCGTTGGTAGCTAAGTAGATGCGAGAAAGTATCGTAACAGTGCTCGTAGCCCCCGTCCTCGGGGGCGGAGGCCAAGGAACTTTTTCGGAGTTACTTAGGGGTTTCGCTGCGTTGACGAGCGCTTGACCCCCGTCCTCCCGGATGGGGTTGACCACGTTGGCAGAGTTGAGGAGCCATCTATGGACTATGAGACGATTGTCCCACAGAATCTGGCGCAGATTCGCGCGCGCATCGGTGACGCCGCCCTCCGAGCGGGGCGCGATCCCGAGGCCGTGCGGTTGGTCGCCGTGAGCAAGATGTTTCCCGTCCCCGCGGTGATGACCGCGTGGCGTGCGGGCCAGCGGGAGTTCGGTGAGAACCGCCCCCGCGAGGGGGCCGAGAAGGCCACCATGGTCGCTGCGATGATGGACGAAGCTCAGCCCATCTGGCACATGATCGGGCACGTACAGCGCCGCAATACGCGCTGGGTCGTCCGCCGCTTCAACTACGTGCATTCGGTGGACCGCCTGAAGTTGGCCCAGACAATGAGCCGGATGATCGGCGACCGGGACCTGCCCGAAATGCCGGTCCTCTTGGAGTGCAACGTCTCGGGCGAGGCCAGTAAGCACGGATATGACGCGGCGGGATGGATGGACGACGCCGACGTGCGCGAGGCGTTCTTTGCCGAGGTCGAGGCGGTCCTGGCCCTGGACGGCCTCCGGGTGGAGGGCCTGATGACCATGGCGCCCATCGCGGAGGATCCCGAGGCGGTGCGGCCGGTCTTTGCGTCGCTGCGGTCGCTGCGCGATGCGTTGAGTGAGCGGTTCCCGGACGTCTCGTGGCAGCACCTGTCGATGGGGATGACCGACGATTTCGAGGTGGCGGTGGAGGAAGGGTCCACGATGGTGCGGGTTGGACGGGGCGTCTTCGGTCCCCGGCCCTGAGGGATGGATGCGCCGGTAATTGTGAGCCGGCGGTAGTGACCGAACGGAGGCGCGGATCGTGCTGAGTATGATCATGGGTATCGTTGATATTGTCTTTGGGGTGTTGGGACTCCTGCTTATCGTTCGGGTGCTGCTCCGGATCTTTAACGTAGGGGACCGGCAGCCCGTGATGGTCGTCTTCACGACGGTCACGGATCCGGTGATCGCGGGGGCCTGCAAGTTGCTCGGCATCCCCGCCTATCGGTACCAGTACAAGCCGGGCACCCGCCGTGATGTCGATCTCTTCGGGTCGCTGGTCACCCTCGTCCTGATCTGGGGCCTGCGCACGATCATTATCTGGGCGCTGCAGTTCGCCCGGTCCGTGCCGTTCTGGATCGCGAGCCCGCTGAGCAGCATCGGCTCGATCCTACAGTTCCTGCTGGCGCTCGTCTTCGACCTCTACGGGTTGGCGCTCTTCGTGCGCATTCTCTTCGGGTGGCTGCGCGTCCCCTACACCAGCCCGGTGATGCGGTTCCTGTGGTCGATCACCGAGCCGGTGCTGGCGCCGATCCGGCAGGTGCTCCCGCCCTTTTACGGCATTGACTTCTCGCCGCTGGTGGTCTATTTCCTCCTGCGCCTTCTCCGCCAGGTCGTCTTCACGATGCTGTCGTGGATCTTCTGAACCCGGTCGGGAAGGCTCCTACAGGGCCTTGACGAACGCCCGGAGGCGGGCGATGCCGCGCTTGATGGTCTCCAGGTCGGTGGCGTACGAGAGCCGGATGTGCGCGTCGGCGCCGAAGGCGCCCCCCGGCACGGCGGCGACGTACTGCTCGTCGAGTAGTCGCTCGCAGAAGGTGAGCGAATCCAACCCGGTGGACGCGATGTCCGGGAAGGCGTAGAAGGCCCCTTCAGGCTTCCGGCATGCGACGCCGGGGATGGCGCTGACCTCCGCCACGATCAACTCGCGGCGCGTCCGGAAGGTCTCCCGCATGTGGGCAACCGTGTCCTGCGGCCCGGTGAGCGCCGTGATCGCCCCGTACTGCGCGAAGGTGTTGGCCCCGGAGGTGCTGTGTGACTGGATTGCCTTCGCCGCTTGAATCACCGGCTTCGGCCCGGCGACGTAGCCCAGCCGCCAGCCCGTGGCCGCGTAGGCCTTGCTGAAGCCGTTGCAGGTCAGGGTCTGATCCTCCAGCCGGGGATCGAGGCTGGCCAGGCTGACGTGGGGCTCGCCGTCGTAGATGAGCTTCTCGTAGATCTCGTCGGCGACGACCATCAGGTCGTGTTCGAGGATCACCTCGGCGAGCGCCTCCAGCTCGGCCCGGGTGTAGACGGCGCCAGTCGGGTTCGCGGGCGAGTTGAGGACCATCGCGCGGGTGCGGGGCGTGATCGCCGCCTCGAGCTGGCGCGCCGTGAGCTTGAACCCCGCCGCCGAGGTGGTCGGCACCGGGACCGGCGTCGCGCCGGCCAATTTGACGATCTCCGGATAGGTGACCCAGTAGGGGGCCGGGATGACGACCTCGTCGCCCGGATTGAGGATGGCCATCATGCTGTTGTAGAGGGCCTGCTTCCCGCCCGTGGTCACCAGGATCTGATCGGCGGTGCAGGAGAGCCCGTTTTCGGACCGTAGCTTCGCCGCGATGTGGTCCCGCAGCGCCGGCAGGCCTGCGGTGGGGGCGTACTTCGTCATGCCGGCGTCCAGCGCGTCCTTGGCTGCTTCGCGAATGTGGGCCGGGGTGACGAAATCCGGCTCGCCGACGCTGAAGTCGCAGACGTCGAGGCCCTCCGCTTTCAGGCGCTTGGCCTTGTCGGAGATGGCGAAGGTCATCGAGGGGGTCAGGTTTCCAATCCGGTCAGCTAGTTGTATCACAGTGCACTCCTTCACATAGAACTATAGGTATGTCCGCGTGTTCATTGTACTCAACGGGCACGCCCCGTCAATTCTTTCAGAGCTCAAGGGTTTCTTTACGTGTACCGGCAAGATATGTGACCGGACAATGTCGTAGTCACCACTCACCAACGAAAACAAGCATCGGGCATCAAGAACGGAGGAGATATGGAGATCCACCCCCCCCTGGCATCGTGGCAGTCAGCCGTCCCCCTCATGGCCGACGGCTACCACAAAGATCTGCTTGCGCAGGTGAACGCGCGGCGGGAGACCGAGACGATCTACCCACCCGAGGGCCGGGTGCTGGCAGCATTAGAGATGACGCCCTTCGACGCCGTCAAGGTCGTCATTGTCGGGCAGGACCCCTATCACGGCGAGGGCCAGGCCGACGGATTGGCCTTCTCGGTACCGGCGCCGGTCGAGGCGCCGCCCTCGCTGCGAAACATCTTCAAGGAGGTCGCCCGGGACGTCTACGATGGGGAAATGCCGGACGCCTCCACCGATCTGAGCCGCTGGGCCCGGCAGGGTGTGCTCCTCCTCAACGCCAGCCTCACGGTGCGGGCGGGGGAGGCCGGGTCCCACCGGGGCCTGGGATGGGCGCGTCTGACGGACCAGATTATCGCCCGGCTCAGCGACCGCCATGATCACCGGGTCTTCATGCTGTGGGGCAACTTCGCGAAGGCCAAGGCCGCGCTGATCGAAGCCGCCGATCACCTGGTGCTTGAAGCGCCGCATCCCTCCCCGCTCTCGGCCTACCGGGGGTTCTTCGGATGCGGGCACTTCTCCAAGGCCAACGCTTACCTGCAGGCGCACGGCAAAACCCCCATCGCCTGGTGAGGTTGCAACGCATCGCGTCCCGGTCCCTGGGGACGTGGAACTTTTCGTCCCGAATTGCGTATAGAGTACAGAGCCTACAGAGCCCAAAGGCTTTGGGAAAGAAAAAGCACTTCCCTTCGAAACTTTGGGCTCTTGAACAGTTGCTCATTCTGAGGAACCTTCGTATAATGAGGCAAAGGAGGCGATCACGTATGGAAGGGCTTCTGGATCTAGCATCGGCATTTGGCCTGTCCACCTCGGCCGGGCTGAATGCGTATATTCCTATGCTCACCGTCGCGATATTGGCGAAGTTCACCCGGCTGATCGAGTTGCAGGCGCCGTGGGATGCGCTGACGAGCTGGTGGATCATTGCGCTGTTGGCGGTCCTGTTGGTCGTCGAGGAGATCGCCGACAAGATCCCGGCGGTGGATACGGTCAATGACGTCGTCCAGACCCTCATCCGGCCGACGGCGGGGGCGATACTCTTCGCCGCCAATACCCAGGCGACGATCAATATGCATCCGGTGCTGGCCTTCGGGTGCGGCGTGATCCTCGCGGGCGGCGTCCACGCGGTGAAGGCCGGCGCGCGGCCTGCGGTCACCATGGCGACCGCAGGGACCGCAAATCCCATCGTGAGCACGGTCGAGGATCTGATCGCAGCGGTCACGTCGGTGGTCGCCGTGATCATGCCCTATCTGATCGGGATCTGGGTGCTTTTGCTGATCGCCCTGATTGTGCTGATTCTACGGTGGCGCCGTCAGCGGGCTGGCGTCCGCGTCGATGAGGATGGTTACCTCAGGGATATGTGAACGGTATCGGTTGGGACGTCATCGGTTGGGACGTCATCGGTTGGGATATCATCATTTGGAAGGATAGTGAGCAGCACCACAAGGATAAGGAAGGAAACTATGACAGAGGAACCACTTACGCCGGAATCCAACGAGCAGGAAGAGGAACAGGTGCAGCCCGAAGAGGTCAAGGTGACGCCGCCAGCGGAGGGGGAGACAGTCGTCTCACCGCCGCCGCTGCCTGAGACCGAGGAACACCCGGAGATCGAGACGCCCCCGCCGCTTCCCGAGGAGCAGCCCAAGGAGACCGTCATCACGCCCTCGACGCCGCCGGAGGCCGAATCCCCTGAGATGCCGAGCCCGTTTGCCGAGGCCGACACCTCCGAAGCGCCCGAGGCGCCGCAACCGACGACGACGGGCCCCGTGGCCGCAAGCACCGGTGGGACCGACGAGGTGGCGCCCGCTCCGGTCTCCCCCCCGCCCCAGGCCCCAAGCGCCGAGTCGGGCGGCGGAGAGAAGAAGACCAACACGACGACGATCATCATCATCGTCGTGGCGGTCTTGCTCGTCCTGTGCTGCTGCTGCATCATTTCGCTCTTCGCCTTCAGCGGGATATGGGAAGAGGTCCGTTGGCAGCTCGGTCTGTGGCTGGGCAACAACCTGGTCCGGAACCTCCTGGTGTGACCTAAGCTTGCCCATTGCCGTGCGCTTCATCGACATCCCCCGGATTTCCGGGGGATGTTTTTGTGAGGCTTCGAGGGCGGCATTGACGCGAAAAGGCCGGGGTTTGCAAAACCCCTGCGAGCATAGGGACTCTTCCGCTGCTCCCAGCCCTCGTCCCCGAGGGCGGCGTTTCGTCCTTTGTTTACCGCCAAGACCTATTATCATGAGGCCACATCATCAATCGTAGAACAGCGAACGAGGAGGCCGAGTGACCGACAAGCTATTTGACCTGAACATCGAGGAGATGCTGGAAAACTGGGAGATCCACCACGCGATCCGCGAGGTGATCGCCAACGCCCTGGACGAGCAGTTTCTCTCCGACACCGAACCCATCGAGATCTTCCGGGACGACGAGGGCCGCTGGCACGTCCGCGACTACGGGCGCGGGCTGGAGATCGAGGACTTCACCATGAGCGAGGATCCCGAGAAGCTCAACGCGTCCGGCGGCGTGATCGGCTCCTTCGGCGTGGGCCTGAAGGACGCGCTGGCGACCTTCTACCGCCGGGGCGTCGACGTCGAGATCCGCTCCTCCCAGGGGATCTACCACCTCAGCACCGCCGAAAAGCACAATTTCGACGAGATCGAGACCCTGCACGTCGTCTACGATGACGCCCCGACCGACCTTCAGGGCACCGATTTTGTCTTCAGCGGCGTCTCCCAGGAGGACGTCGATCTGGCGAAGTCCCTCTTTATGGCGTTCGCCGGCGAGAACGTCATTGAGACCACGCCCTACGGGCAGATCATGCGCCGGCATCCGCAGGGTGCCCGGGTCTACATCCAGGGTGTGCTGGCGAACGAGGAGCCCAACTTCCTCTTTTCCTACAACATCACCGACCTGACGCCTGCGATGAAGAAACGCCTCAACCGCGAGCGCTTCAACGTGGGCCGCACCGTCTACGCGCCCCGCATCCGGAGCATCCTCAAGGAGGCGGAGAGCGCCCTCGTCCACGAGCGCCTCGTCGACGCCGTGCGCGCCCAGGGCACCGGGTCCACCTACGACGAGCTGGGGTGGATCGAGATCAGCCAGATGGCGCTCAATCTGATGCCCAAACAGCAGAAGGTCGTCTACTTCACCGAGGACGAGATCGAGTCCCGCCCGGACGTGCTCAGCAGCGTGCTCTCCGAGGGGTACGAGCCGGTGACCATCACCGAGCAGCAGAAGGAGCGGCTGGAACGCCAGGAGCGCCCGGATCGCCGCGAGCAGCGGACCATGGCCCCCGACGAGACCCGCGAGCCCGCTCAGCGTGGCGCGGACGGCGAGGTCCGCACCGTCGTGAAGTACGTCGAGGAGTTCCGCAAGAGCTTCGAGTACCAGTTCGTCGGTCCGGTCTCCCTCGACCCGGAGGAGCAGGCGGTCTACGAGAGGACGCGCGAGATCGAGGTGGTGGTCGGGCTTGACCCTGACACGGCGCCCGAGGTGCGCATCTCCGAGACCCTGCCCTTCTCCCGCCAGCGCGCCGGCGGCACCTGGGACCCCGCGCTCCGGGCCGTGATCATCGCGCGCAGCAAGCTGGCCTCCCTGCCGGACTATGCTGCCACGCTGCTTCACGAGCTGGTCCGCGCGACCGCGCAGGTGGCCTATCTCACGCCGGAGTTCGAGCGGGTGCTGACGCAGTATCTGGGCCGGGCTGTCGCTGCCGCCGTTGGTGAGGGGGATCTGCTCTCGTCCGATGCGGTGGAGGAACCGCCGTTCTGAACGCCGTTGACCTCGCGAGCATGTGCATACCCCAATGCTCCGAGGGGATGTGCCATCCCCGGCTTTGGCGCGTAACCCTGCCTCCGCGGCCTGCTCGGATCACAGATCCTCGCGAGCAATAGTGACGTAGGCCGGCCTGTCTCGCCGACCATCCCCGCAGCTCTTGCGCGCACGCGACCACCCTTTCTATTCATAACGCGTTGTTATCTGTCGCGCACGCGACACCCACCTGTCTATTCATAACGCGTTGTTATCTGTCGCGCATGGTCCGCCATACTCCAGCGCAACGCCGGCGGCGCCAGCACCTCCACCGCCCCGCCGAATCCCAGGAGCTGTCGCCGGGCGTCGTCCAGCGACTCGAACGACAGCGTGAGATGCGTCCATCCCTCCGCATCGGTCGCGCCTGGGTCGGCATCCATGGGCCGGGGATCGTGGGGCGCCAGCCACCGCAGCACGTCCGGTGCGGCGCGCACCCGGACGCGGTATCCGTGATAGACGGACTCCCGCACCTCGCACCAGCGCGCCCAGAACGCAGCCAGATTGAAGTCCGCCGGGCGCGCGAACGTGCCGGGCGCCAATCGTGCGTCGATCAACCGGTCGATGCGGTGGACCCGCACCGGACCGGCCCCGGTCGCGGCCTCGCGTGTGCTGCGGGTGACATTTTCGACCCGCCGGGTGACGCCGTACCAGACGCCGGCCTTGGCGACCAACCCATAGGCCGCCACGCGCTGCTCGATCTCCATGCCCGGGAACGCCTCGTAGCGGATCGTCAGCACGCGGTCCTCCTGCACGGCGCGGTGCAGCGTCTCCAGGTGGGGAACCGCGCCCCGGCCCTGCTGCCACCACGTCGCGTCGAGGTGGAACCGCTGCCGCACGTGCTGCTCCGCCTCCCGGTGTCCCGCCGGTAGCGCGGCTGCCAGCTTCCGCAGCGCCTGCTGCAGCGCGTCACTCACGCCCAGGGCTTCCAGCGGCGCCGGAATGCTCAGCATAAAGAGCGCTCGGATCTCGTCCGACGTCAACCCCGTCAGCGAGGTCCGGTAGCGGTCGACCAGCGCGAAGCCGCCGTTCCGCCCCGGCATCCCGTAGACCGGCACGCCCGCCGCGCTCAACGCGTCGATGTCCCGGTAAATCGTCCGCTCCGAGACCTCCAGCGCCTCCGCCAGCGCCGGTGCCGTCATCTTCCCCCGGCTCTGCAACAGCATCACCAACGAAATCAATCGATCTGCCCGCATCCTCCTCCTCCTTCAAGAATAAGTTCCGCTCGTAGTCGGCGATTCATCGCCGTGATGCTCTTCCGAGCGAAAGTGCAGTTCACACACGCACGGCGCTAAAGGCGCCTACAGGTAAGGAAAGCACTTACCTGGCTACAACCCATTTTCGTGCCTGGATGGCGTGCCCTGCACCGGTATCACCTCTCTGATCGCGCGTTGAACGGCTGCGGTGCGAGGCACGTCCGAATACACCCCCGAAAACGCGACCCCGCCTGGCCCCAGGTCCGACGCACGTGCCTTGCACCGGGGTTGGAAGACCGCCCCTCACCGAATAGCTGATACGACCTCCGATCCTTCTACCGCCATCATACCACGAAACCTTGACAAAGGATGGCAGGGTTTGCACGGGCAAGCAGACGCACACTGCCGTCATGCCGTCCTGGGAGTCACCCCCAAATCTTTGCCGAAACTTTCAACGTTTAACTTTCAACTTTCGACTTTTGCCTTTTGACTTTCGACTCGCAACCCCAGAATCTGTGGTGGAGAAAATTCCTCCATTTAACCCTGACACAGGATGTCAAGGTTATCACGTACACTATAAATGTCGACGATAGAGCAACGCACAGGCCTGCTGAGAGGAATGAACACCATCACACGAGAGGAGCGAACGTATGGACAAGACGGAGAACAGCACGGAGATTCGAAGGGTGACCCTGCCCGCGATGCGGATGGCGAGCGTGCACGGGTTCGGTCAAGGCCCGGAATTGCGGGCGTGGGAGAAACTGGAGGCGTGGGCCGGTCCGAAGGGATACCTGGACGATCGGGAGGCCCATCCGATCTTCGGCTTCAACAACCCGAACCCCTCACCCGGCAGCCCGAACTACGGTTACGAATTCTGGATGAAGGTCGGCCCCGAGGAGGAACCGGAGGGCGACGTCCGGATCGTCGACTTCGACGGCGGTCTCTAAGCCGTGCTGCGCTGCTCGGTCCGCGAGAACCCTGACACGGAGATTCCCCAGACGTGGCAGCGGCTTGTCAGCTGGCGCGAGCAGAGCGCGTACCGGCGCGGCACCCACCAGTGGCTGGAGGCACACCTCGCCGTCGACGAGCCTGGCGAGCACTTCACCCTGGACCTCTACCTCCCCATTGCCGAGGCGTAGTCCGCGATACCGAGTAGAGACGTAGCACTGCTACGTCTCTACTGCGCCCGTTATACCATCCCGGACTGCATCTGTACGCTCGGAGGGGATGTGCCATCCCCGACTTTGCCGATCACTCTTGCCTCCGTGGCCTGCTCGGATTATAAATCCTCGCGAGCGTGTGCATAGCCGGTGCATACCCCACTGCTCGGAGGGGATGTGCCATCCCCGGCTTTGGCGCGCACCCGCGATTTTCACCCCCGCCGCCTGCTCGGATCGGGAGATCCTCGCGAGCAGGGGCGCGCGCCCCCTCACCCATACCGCAGCACGCGCCCGGGCCGGTCGCCCGTGTGCCTGCTGTCCTGCACCACCACCCGCCCGTTCACCAGCACGTACTCGACCCCGCGACAGTACGCCACCGGGTCCTCCAGCGTTGCCCCGTCCGCCAGCGCCTCGAAATCGAAGACCACCACGTCCGCATACGCCCCGGCGCGCAGCACGCCCCGATCCCGGAACCCAAACCGCGCGGCGGGCATGCTCGTCATCTTGCGGATCGCCTCCTCCAGGCGCAGCACCTTCTTCTCGCGCACCCACGTCGTGAGATAGTGTACCATCCCCGAGAAGGGCAGCGGGTGCACGTAGAGATCCCGCAGCGGACCCTCCGCCGCGCTCGTCGCCGCGTCCACCGCCAGGCTGAAGAGCGGATGCCGGACGTTCGCCGCCACGTGCGCCTCGGTGAAGAGCCGCCCGATGTAGCTGATCTGTCCCTCGCCGCTGAGCGTCTCCACGAAGAGGTCGAAGAGCACGTCCCACGGATCCTGGCCCCAGCGCTCGGCGATCTCCTGGAGGGTCAGCCCCACGATTCCCGGATGCTCGCTGCTGCGCGAGATCCGCACCCGGTCCCAGTCCCCGCGCTGGATGAAGGCCCAGTACCGGTCGCAGTCCGTGCGCAGCGCCGCCCTCACCTCTGGATCGCGCAGATACGCCGCCGCCTGGGCGTTCCCCTCGGCGGTGACCCACTCGGGCAGGATGGCGGTCGGCGCCCCGCCGCCGTCGACGAACGGCGTGCAGTCTGCCTGCACGTCCAATCCCCCCGCCCGTGCTGCCTCCAGCGTCGCCACGGCCCGCGCCCACGCGCCCTCCGGCGCGCCGGTGTTGTACCGCACGTTGAGGTGCGAGACCTGCCCCCGCGTGCCGCTCGCCCGCACGATCGCCAGGAACTCCTCGACCGCGGCCTGCAGGTGCTTGGCCCGGTTGCGGATGTGGCTGGCGTAGATGCCGTCGTAGGCGCCGACCACCTCCGCGAGATCGATGATCTCCTCGGTCGTCGCCCGCCGGCCCGGATCGAACTCCAGGCCCGTGGAGAGGCCCACCGCGCCCGCCTCCATCGCCCCCCGGAGCATCACGCGCATCGTCTCCATCTGGTGCGGCGTCACCTCTGCGCCCCGGACCCCGGCGGCCCGCCGCAGGGTGTTGTGCCCGACCAGCCAGGCCATATTCGGCGTGATCGACGTCGCCTCGACGACCGCCAGGTACGACGCGAAGGTCGTCCATGATGGGGGACTCCCGTCGTCGAGGCCCAGTGGGTCGATGTGCGGGGTCTCTCCCTCCAGATTGAGCGGTGCCGGGCTGTTCCCGCAGTTGCCCACAATCTCCGTCGTGATCCCCTGCCGGATCGTGCTCTGGGCGGTGGGGTTCCGCAGGATCGTGCCGTCGCTGTGACTGTGGCAGTCGACGAACCCCGGACAGACGATCTTGCCCTCGGCTTGCAGCGTTTGCACCGCGTCCACGTGCTCCTCGCGGCCCACGAATGCGATGCGATCGCCCTCAATGCCCACGTCAGCGGGCATCAAGGGGTTGCCGGTCCCATCCGCGACCCATCCATTGCGTATCAGTATATCCAGCGCCATCAGTCGTTCCTCCTCAGGCAATAAGATCCGTTCGTAGTAGGCGATTCATCGCCGTGATGCTCTTTTGAGCGAAGGTGCAATTCAAACAGCCCTTCAATCCCAGTCGACCTTCAGTCGACTTCAGCTCTATAGCCGTGCATTTCAATGCACGGCGAAACCCCGACTCACGCTCTCACGCCCCAAAGCTGAGATCGCGCCGTGACTCGATCTTCGCCCCGTCCAGCGTCATCCCCAGTCCCGGCGTCTGGGGCAGCGCCACCTGACCGCCGACCGGCTCGATCGGGTCCTTCAGGAAGAACTGGTGAACTGCGTTCCACTTGACCAGGTATTCCAGCAGCGGGCAGGTCGTCACCGGCTGGGACGCGATGAGGTGCACCGTCGCCGGGACCGAGTGCCCGTGCGGGATCACCGGTAGGTCGTAGGCCGAGGCCAGCGCGCAGATCTTGACCAGCTCCGAGAGGCCGCCCGCCCAGTAGACGTCGGGCTGGAGCACGTCGACGGCGCCCGCGTCCATCAGCGCCTTTAACCCCCAGCGGGTGTACGCGTGCTCGCCGCCCGAGATGGGGATCGTGGTGTGCCGGCGGATCTCCGCGTACTGTTCGATCTTGTCGGGCAGCACCGGCTCCTCGATCCAACGGGGCGCGTAGGGCGCCAATCGCTCCGCCATCTTGAGCGTATACGGCACGTCCCAGCTCATCCAGCAGTCGAGCATGATATCCACGTCCGGGCCGACCGCCTCGCGGAGCGTGCGTGCCAGGGTCTCATTCGCCGCCATCCCGGCCCGTCCGTCGGTGGGTCCGTGGCGGAAGAACCACTTGGTCGCCTGATAGCCCTCCGCGACCAGCGTCTTCGCCCGTTCTGCCACCCGCTCGGGCGCCAACGAGTAGCCCAGCGCGCTGGCATAGGCCGGCATCGTGTCCCGCACCGGGCCCCCGAGCAGCCGGTAGACCGGCACGCCCGCCCACTTGCCCTTCAGGTCCCACAGCGCGCAGTCGATCACGCTCAGGGCCATCATCGAGAGCCCCTTGCGCCCGTGGACCTGCGCCCGGTAGAGCCGGTCCCAGATGCGCTCCGTCGCCAGCGGATCGTGGTCGATCAGCAGGGGGGCGAGTTGGGTCGCGATGAGGAACCCCTGGGCCTTCGTCGTCGGCCCGGCGAGTCCGGTGAGCCCCTCGTCGGTCTCGATTTCCGCAAAGATCGAGCGCATCTCGTAGTGCGCCTCGTCCAGGCGTTTCAGATAGCCCGGCCCCTCGACCTTGTGCTCCGGATAGATATCCATCGGGCGCACCAGCCGCTCCTCCCAGAACGTCCCCGGAAACGTCATCGTCCCCTGCACCTCGAACAGCCGTACGCCGGTGATCTTCATCCCACATGCTCCTTTCGATCGTGGATCCTGCGCTCTTGACGTATGTGCGTTTTTCGCGTGCCCCTATTATCGCCGCCCCGCCCCCCAACGCAAGCTATGAGCCCCCTTCTCACTCTCCTGACCTTCGACTTCCGCCTTTCAACTTCTAACTTTTGACTTCTAACTTCTGACCGCCTTGCCGCTTGACCTTCTCGTGTTCTTGGGCCATCATTCCCTTACGATGAATCCTCACGGCTCTACCTTTAGGAGGGATGGCTTCGCTGAAACCGAATGACAGCGTATCCGAGCGTTTGAACGGGACACGACGGGACAATGTCCCCGTCCTCGGGGACGGTCTTTGTAAGGCACCGGCGCTTACCAACTTGCTGAACTTCATAGGGGATCGGGCTAGGCTTGTAGTCGGCGATTCATCGCCGCCGATTGACACCGCTCGAGACGCGCGTATCCTTAACGGGAGTGAGTGACAACGTATCGTATCAAGGAGGCAAAACATGAAGGTATTAGTGACAGGAGCGAGCGGCCGCTTGGGCCCGTTCGTCGTCAAGGATCTCGAGGCTCACGGCCACGACCTGGTCCTCTCCTCGCGCAGCGAGGTCAGCGACGAGATCGGTCATTGGCCGTGGATTCAGTCCGACATCAACGTCTATGAGGACTGTCAGGAGCTGGCCGAGGCGGGGCCGTTCGACGCGATTCAGCACCTGGCCGCGCAGCCCTGGCCCGTCGACCACCCCAATATGCGCGACCGCGCCGAGGAGCAGGGCATTCCCTTCGACGCGACGATGCACGCGAACATCATGGGGACCTACTACCTGCTGCGCATCGCGCTGGAGCACGACATCGGCATCTTCGTGATGACTGGCAGCAACTGCGCGTTAGGGCACGGCTTCCGCATCAGCGACCGGCCGTTCCCCTTTGAGTATCTTCCCGTGGACGAGGCGCATCCGAGCGACGTGGAGGACTCCTACTCCTACAGCAAGCTGGTGGGCGAGGAGCTGCTGGCCAGTTACACGCGGGCCTACGGGATCCGCACCTACGCCGTCCGGGCCGCGGGCATCTCTCCCCTGGCGCGGCGCAAAGCGATGGCCGAGAACGCCAAGCCCGCCACCGGTTGGAATCCCTGGCTCTGGGCGTGGGTGGGCAGCGAGGACGTCGCCTCCGCCCAGCGGCTGCTGATGGAGAAGGCCACTGAGATCGAGCCCCACGGTGCCTACTTCTGCAACGGGGACGACACCAGTGCGCTGGAGCCCTCCTTGGCGCTTGTGGAGCGGTACCGCGCGGATCTGCTGCCGCTGGTGGAAAACCTGGAGGGGCACGCGTCTTTCCTCTCCAACCAGCGTCTCAAGGACGTCGTCGGGTGGGAGCATACAACGTCGTGGCGCGAGCATCTGTCGTAGTGGATCCATCGCCATCACGGATCTGCAATGGATCGTATAGGAGGCGAAGACACAATGAGTGAGAATGAAAAAGTTGGTATGGGCGTAGTGGGCGCGGGTGCGATCGGCATCCGTGGGGCATTGATGCATCTGAGCCAGCCGGACGTGCAGGATCGCGTGCGCCTGGCGGCAGTCTGCGACCCCGTGCCGGGCCGCGCCGAGGCGGCGGCGGAGAAGTACGGCGTCGAGGCGGCGTACCTGACCTATGAGGAGCTGTTGGCCGACCCCAACGTCGATGCGGTCACCCTCTGCTCCCCCATCGGGCTGCACTTCGAGCAGGGCATGAGGGCCATCGAGGCCGGGAAGCACATCCACTTCAACAAGACGATGACGACGAAGGTTGAGGAGGCCGACGCCATTATCGAGGCCGCGAAAGCGAACGACATCAAGATTGTGGCCTCGCCGGGCATGATGTTGATGCCCCACAACCGCCGGATTCGCAAGGTGATCCTGGAGGGCAAGCTGGGCACGCTGGCCTGGGCGATCACCGGCACCACCGCCGGCAGCGGCACCTACCATCTCAATGAGGAGTTCCGCACCGGGGAGGACATCCTCACCAGCGTGGATCCCACGTGGTACTTCAAGAAGCCCGGTGGCGGCCCGCAGTACGACGTGACCGTCTACTGCCTGCACAACCTGACCGGGATCCTGGGCCCGGCCAAGCGGGTCACGGCCCTCTCCGGCATCGTGATCCCCGAGCGCATCCACCACGGCCAATCCATCACCACCGAGATGGACGACCAGACGATTATCTCCCTGGACTTCGGCGACACGTTCTACGCCCTCGTCTACGCGACCGTCGCCGGTAGCATCACCATGGGCTTCTACCCGAACATCTACGGCACCGAGGGCGCCATCGTCGGCACCCATTTCGGCGAAGAAGACCTGAAGCGCGAGGGCGACCACGAGCCCCACGTCACCGGCCCGCATACGGATATGCGCGAGAGCCACGTCTTCGAGGACATGATGCAGTTGGTCGACTGGATCCTGGACGACACGCCCACCATCGTGACCCCCGAGCACGCGCGCCACGTCATCGACATCATCGAGTCCGCCTATCTGGCGGCCGAGACCGGTGAGACCCAACCGCTCCGCACCACCTTCGAGCCCCTGCCGTTGGACGTGCTTTAGATCACGAGCCAAGGTGCCGGGGACTTATATCGAAGGTGCCGGGGACTTGTGCTTTCCAAGTCCCCGGCACCTGGCTTCCCACACAACGATCAGGTGCGAGGCACTCCCGATAGGCCGACCAAGACGCAGCCACCTCAAGGAACGGCAGCAGCCCCTCGACCAAGCGCCGTGGTAGTGCCTTGCACCGGGTCAGCAGCATCACCTATACAAACTGGCGCAAGGTAGCGTCCCGGGTCATCATAACACCGCCTCAAGGTGTGTCAACGACATCGTGGGGCTGGGAAAGCAGAGGATGCTGCCGATTGCCACATCAGCGTCTTCGCATAGAATGGGCACACGACGATGCCGACCAGAAGGAAGGACCGGAGAAGCAGATGGGCGAAAACCGACCGAACCTCTTGATCATTCACGCGGACGAACAGAGCTGGTGGACGCTCGGGTGTTACGGCGGCAGGGTGGGGGCCACCCCCAACCTCGATCGCTTGGCCGCGAACGGCGCCGTCTTCCACAACCTCTTCACGA